>NZ_JBYTBG010000066.1:0-15328 GCF_058788915.1 Brevibacillus sp. FW301-21C12A | reverse complement strand
GAGCTTTAAGATGTCAAAGTTAAAAAACAGAGAATGAGCGAGAAAACAGGAGAAAACATTACTTTATAGTGGGAGGATGTTAATCCTAAGGTAATTTTACAGGTAGGAGCAAATGCAGGAGACACATTTGAAGTTGATCTGTCTGATGTCAGGACTGCTTCACTTGGAATCGACCAAATTAAGGTCGATCCTCGTGAAAAGGCGGTAGAGGCAATTGCGAAAATAGACGATGCCATCGACAAGGTTTCCTCAGAGCGTTCCAAGTTTGGTGCCTATCAGAATGCATTGGAACATATTCATAACAATGTCTCGAACAATGCCGTAAATCTTACTGCCGCAGAATCAAGAATTAGAGACGCAGACACGGCTAAAGAGATTATGGAGATGACTAAGAATAATATCCTGTTTCACTCGGCTCAAGCATTGTTGGCGCAGTCAAATAAAATACCAAGTGGAGTTATACAATTACTCCGGTAAATACGAAGGAGAGGCATTAGCCCCTCCTTTTTCTATTGATATCTCGAGGTAAACCGCGAAATATTAAGATTTTACCCTTAGGAAGACCTATAAGGAGAATTTCGATTAAATGGTATATCTGGTCATGCTCTTATGATATCTTGAAAGTAAGGATAGTCCCGTTGCTCTCTATACAAGATAATTCGGCCAAAAAGAATTGTCGCTTGCCAAGCACCTTTTGGTAGATGTTCAATAACCAAAGTTAGGAGACTTCTTACTGTCATATTGTCTGATGGGACATTTATAGGCGTATTCAGCTCTTCTTGATGAGCTTGTTTTTCGAATCTAAATGTGTACGGCAGATTGGCGGACAGGCGTTTTAATAGTTCACCACATGAATATGTTCCCGCTATAATAAATTCGATTGGGAGATCAACGTCAATCGGATAAGATATGTCGAAATCTGCGGGCTTCTGTGTGTCTCTTTGCCGTCCTGGATCATTTCCACCAAAACCAGAGAAATTCCAAGGTGCCCCGTAGTGCTGAATCAGTATACTTTCGAGGTCAGCATTTTTGAAAACCGGAATAGCTACCGCTTTAAATGTTATAGATGATGGATCAAGATTCTTACGATGTTGCAAGTGAGTAGCATGTCTGGTCAATCGACTATGGAATCCTGCCTTTGAGTCAGTTTTACCAACGTACATTACAGTGTCGTTCTGAAGAAGCAGGTAAACTCCGTTTTTCTTGATCGGAATAGATTCAACGTTTACATAGGTTAAAGGTGCCGCAATCACCTTTTCGATAAAGGGGGGCAAGTCCCGCTTAAACGCAAGTTCCAGATCAAGCTCAAATTCATCAAACCCAGGGATCAACACACTTTATACACACCTTTTCAAATAAAGTTTTTGAGGCTCAGCAAGTATTAGTGCATCATAGATATGTTTGGTTATTCTTGCCGCCAATTCTACCGGGACAGCATTGCCTATTTGCCTCATGGCCTCGCTCCAAGAACCTTCGAAAGTATAATCATCGGGGAAAGTTTGAACCCGTGCAGATTCTCTAATGGTGAGGTAACGATATGTACCATCAGGAAATGCAATCATATTTTCTCCGCCCGGTACACCATGATCGCCCGCTTTCAGTGTTTTCGAAGGCTCGTCCAATAGACTACCAGTATGTCCAGGGTATGGCCTTGCACCTGGCTGGTATACATGGTTACTAATCCCCGTGTTTAACCTTGGATCGGGTAAATCATTAATGGCATCGCGTAATGTTACCCAAGGAGTTAATAAACTATCTATCGAGATTTGTGATAGTTGGGCAATTACTTTGGACGATGGGGTCGGTTGAGTAGGAAGGATGTTTCTTTCCCTCCAATAGTCACCCGTAACCCACTTGGATACTTGCAATGCATATTGAGAGTGAGTTGGTTCTGGAAAGCTCCATTTAGCATTCACATCGGCACGGAATCCAACGAAAAAAATCCGGTCTCGACGTTGTGGAACTCCATAGTCTGCGGCATTTAATACTCTTGGTGGAATAACTTTATATTCGGGATTATTACCACCCGTACCTGTGTGATGTTGTTCAAGACGAGAGAGGTGCTCCTGCCATGATTCATTGGTTTTACGTAACAAAGAAGGATAGGTAAGTTGTAGGATAATATATTCGATATATGTAGAAAACGATTGTCTTGCTAACCCACGAACGTTTTCAAATAAAAACGCTCTTGGTCTGATCTCACGCACCGCTCTAATCGCTTCTGGAAACATATCTCGTTCGTCATTCCAGGCTTTATGTCTACCTCCTAGTGAAAATGGCTGACACGGAGGCCCACCAGTAACTAGATCGATGTTGCTTCCGATATCAGAATAATTAAGTTGGCGGACATCACCTTGAATTATATTCCAGTGAGGTCTGTTTCTACGCAGTGTTGAGCAGGCATCCGCATTCCACTCGGCAACGGCAACGTGCTCAAATCCCGCTTTTTCTGTCCCAAGAGCAAGTCCTCCCGCTCCAGCGAATAATTCAAGTGCTCTCATAACTTTCCTCCAATTATATTGGTTAAGAAGTTCTGGACGGCAAATGTCTTGACTCATTATATCATTACAGAAATTACAACGCAGTATTTTCTATTTTTAAGCGAACTAATTGTGTGATTAATGCAAATTGGATATACTTGGGTTATTGTGCTTGGTAAAGGAGTTGATGGAGAGAATGGCAGGAGTTTTTCAAAACGTTGAACCTAATATTCATGGAAATCCTCAGCTTAGAATACCGCAGAAAGAAGCATATGGTAAGATTTTTGAACATTATACAAGCCGTCCTGAAATAAGGGAAACGTCAATAATCCTACCCGTGGGATGCGGTAAATCGGGACTTATTACATTAACGCCTTTTGCAGTTAATTCAAGAAGGACGCTGGTTATTGCACCTGGTGTTAACATTGCAAGCCAGTTATATAAAGATTTTGATCCAACCAAAGAAGATATGTTTTATATAAAATGTCGAGTGCTTGAAGGCCAAGTATATCCAGAACCAGCAGAAATTAGAGGTACAACAACAAATATTAGTGACTTGGAAGAGGCTGACGTTGTAATTACCAACATTCAGCAACTGCAAGGAAATAACAATCGTTGGTTAAGGTCACTTGGTTCAGATTTTTTTGATTTAATACTATTTGATGAGGCTCACCACAATGTTGCTGAGAGCTGGAATATCCTTAGAGAGGCATTTCCAGAAGCAAAAATCGTAAATTATAGTGCAACCCCAAGAAGATCTGATGGTCAGCTAATGTCGGGAGAGATTATTTATTCGTTTCCGATTGTCCGGGCCATAGAAGAAGGATACGTCAAGAAACTTAAAGCGGTAGTATTAAACCCGCAGACGTTAAAATACGTCCGGAGAGAGGATAACAGAGAGGTAGAAGTCGATCTCGAAGAAGTTCGGAGACTTGGTGAAGAAGACGCTGATTTTAGAAGAAGTATAGTGACTTCAGAAGAAACCCTGTTTACAATCGTCGATGCATCCATAAGGGCTCTCAACAAAATAAGGAGAGACTCGCAAAACCCTCGTCATAAGATAATTGCTTCCGCACTCAACTATCAGCACTGTATTCAGGTTGTTGAAGCGTACAGAGCAAGAGGTCTACGTGCTGATTATGTGCATAGCTTGCAAGACGGTCGCGAAAATGCTCGGGTATTAGATCAGCTTAAAAATCATCAACTTGATGCTATTGTTCAGGTTCGGAAACTGGGGGAAGGGTTTGATCACCCACATCTTAGCGTAGCCGCAGTGTTTAGTGTATTCAGAGAGCTTTCGCCATTTGTTCAATTCGTCGGCCGTATTATGAGGGCTATTGATCAAAATGCCCCTGAAAGTAGCAATAATCAAGGAACCGTAGTGTTTCATGCTGGTTCAAATATTGCTAGATTATGGAGCGACTTCCAGGAGTATAGTCAAGCAGATAGAGAATTCTTTGATCAGTTATTGCCCATGGAGAGCTTAGATTTTGGTGATGCAACGGAAATAGAAATCATCCCTAAATCACGGGAGAGGAAGGCAAATCAAGTTGAAATTAAAGGACAAGGAGGTCTACTTGTTGAAGAAATCCCATTGATTCTTGAAGATACTGAGGTTCAAAAAGCGATTCAACTATTACAGGAAAAAGGTGTAACTCTGGACGATCTGCGTACTGCATATGAACATAAACCTGTACCGACTACAAAGCAAAAACAGCGTCAAGCATCCAGACAAGCGTTGGATGAACTGGTGAGGAATGAAACAGGATTTATTTTAAGGCAACAGGGAATCAATCCACAAGGCCGCGAACTTGATAAAAGGCATCTTGGAAAAACCAACTTTGTAATTCTGAAATCTGCAATAGACCGGAAAATATCTGAGTTTATTGGCAAAAAACCAGGATCAAGAAATGAACTAAGCTTGCAAGAGTTGCAAATGATAAGGCAAAACTTAAAGCAAATTATTGAGGATGCCTCCTCGGAGGTTTTGTGATGCCTAGACCAAAATCATTTTTGAAGAAAGTAAGTGTTGACATGACACTTAAAAGCCATAAGTGTCAGCATGTGAAAACGCACATACTCAATCAGGGCGACAAGAGGATGAAATTAACAGTGGGCAGGACACATGAACATTTTTGCATCGAGTGTGCTATAAAAATTATTGATTCAGATATTGCTAAATTAAAGGCTTTACGTGAAGCATTGTTGAGTGAATGAAGTTTCGTTAGTACACTCATGAACCTGTTCAGTCTTTGGGGAGGTATTATTTCGTAATCAGCAAACTTCTTGTGTTGTACAACCTAATAACCAGTGAGGCTCTCCCACTGCATCGGCCCGTGTGCCGTGGATAGGGCTCAACTTTAACGGGCTACGCCGGAGGCTTCCGCCTGGAGCCAAAGGAAGAAGACCAATCAGGCTAGGTGCCAGGTCAGCGCGTCACTCCGCGAATCTGTCACCGAAACTCTAAACGAGTGACTGCGCTCGGAGATGCTCATGTATCGCTGTTTTCGGACGGGGGTTCGAATCCCCCCGCCTCCACCTACATAAAAAAAGCCACCTGCAGAGGTGGCTTTTTTGCGTTGACAGCGAAGTCTCGCTATGCATGAACTGGCTCGATCTTCAGTCATCACAACGATACTGAAATGCAGGCCCTGTCTGTATAAAGTACCCGCTTCTAACTTGCCCAGCCCAGTTTTTCAGAGCGGATTTCCACTGGGGGCTTTTAAAAAAATCATCTACCGATACAGAACTAGAAAACCAAACGATGGGAGTAAACGGAGCGAGCTGACCAGCCCCTCCCCAAATGCCGCCTGCCGGAAACCCGTCCTCAATCACAAGTAGCAATGGTAGACCGTATTGATAAGCCATTGCAGGTTCAATTTGCAAAAAGGCGAGTACGGTTCTCCCTCTTCGTGGCCCTCGTTGGTCGTAGAAGGACAGAAGCCATGCCATAACTCGAGTTAATCATCGTACGAATGTTTTCCAGTGTAGTATTCGGATATTGTTCTGTGTTGGGCAAAGTGCGCGGGAAGAGGAGTTCTTTCTTGATTTCTTTGAACATGCGAATCACGAATTGCTGTTGGATAGTAAATGGCGGCTGTGGAGGATCGAGCGTAAACAAATTTTGATGACTAAAAAACACAGGGATTCGAAAAAACGCCGAAGCCGCGTCGTTCAAATCCTGCAAGTCCTGGTAGCACTGCTCGATTTCTTCCTTGCTTAAACCTGTGTTCGGAGTAGAATGCACAACTTGGATTTCGTACTTTTTACTTCTCTCATCCTTTTTCGAACTCATGTTGTCACCTCCACAGTGAAGCGTATTCACCAAAATACGGCGGTGACTGGACAAATTAAGAAAATGTGCTTCTTTGCCTGATGAACATAATCAGTTCGGTCTGGGAATGAATGGGGAGAGTAGGCGAAGATAGAATGGGACGGGGGAAAGGTAACCCTTCCTTCGAGCAGATCAAGCTGGTGCGGGACGACAGTTATTGCAAACGTCTAGTGAAGATCGAGCGGAAGCAACGGGCTTACATGCGAGATTTTGAGGGAACCGTTCATTATGGGACTGGCCCCCTCTGTAGGACAGGGATCAATTTCGTCTGAACTTATTGGCGACAGTGTGAAGCAATATCTTCACCTCTAAATGTTAGAATGAATAGAAAAAAACTCTTGATTTCCCCAGAGCAGGCAGCCGCGAATTACCTGAAGGTACATCCGCTTGAATTGCGGTTAATCAATCAGGTGTATGTATATCGTCCGCAAATGGGGCGGGGAGATCAATTTGTTGATGCGATTACTGGACAGGTGATAACTCCGTAAGGGAACGATAAATAGGAGCGACTACTCTCTTAACGATCAAGGAATAGTCGTTTTTTCCTTTCTCCTTTCTCCTTTCCATAAAACATCCCCGCCCTTACCAGCTACCAACAGCGCGCCTTTCAGGTCCAAAGTCATCCAGAAACCCAAGCGAAATGCCCAGACTGCACAAGGCACTATCACTACCAAAAGTCAATCCAAATACAAAATGATATAATAAATGCGACTATTCATAATAAAGACTATTTCGATCAGATTTACAAATGCATAAACGAAGCCAATTAGAAATGAACGAGCTAGAAAAAACAATAATGCCCGCAACACTCTCTTACGAAACAGTATGATCTTGTGAAGCTCGTCTAATCAACGAATCAGGAAAGGTATCTTATCTACTTCTAGGAAGGTTAGGCCGAGAGGAGGATCGAAAATGGGGATTACGGTGCAGGAGATGCTGCGGTTGGACGCGCTGCAAAGTTTACGTGTTATCGCCGGTTTCGATGGTTTGGACAGGATCATCAATCAGGTAAATGTTTTGGAAATGCCCATAACCGAAGTGGAGCATTTGGTTTTGGGAGGCGAGCTTGTGCTGACCA
Source organism: Brevibacillus sp. FW301-21C12A (assembly GCF_058788915.1). Taxonomy (NCBI): domain Bacteria; kingdom Bacillati; phylum Bacillota; class Bacilli; order Caryophanales; family Paenibacillaceae; genus Brevibacillus; species Brevibacillus sp. FW301-21C12A. Next base: position 8,436 of record NZ_JBYTBG010000066.1, on the reverse strand, counting down.
CCTTTCACAGCTTGAAAGATGATCTGGAGGCGCAAGTGAATACGATTAAAAAGCTTGCTGAAAACGGGGCAGCAGCTCTGGGGATTCATCCGATGATTGCTGACAAGATCATGCAGAAGGCGATCGTGGAGGCAGCGAATATTTCCGGTCTTCCTGTCATTTTGTTGCCTCCTGCGATGCCTTATGCTACGGTTTTTTCTGCCGTGTTGGGGACGATCCTGAATCGGCAATCACAGTTGTTGAAACAATCGGAAGAGATTAACCGGGAGATGACCCGTGTCATACTGTATGGCGGTGATGTGAATGCGATTGCCAAGACGTTGACCGGATTAATCAAGCAGCCGGTAATGATTACCGACGATATGTTCGAAATTTTGGCTTTAGGGTCAAAAGAAGCGGCAGAACATTCGTTTTTAAAAAAGTGTTTGCTTATGACAGAAATGTCGGAGCGGATTCAGTTTGATAAAGCTGGAAACTGGACACACGATTCTGCGATGGAGATGGTGTTTCACTCCAGCTTGTTTGAGATAGAGGGGCGGTCTGTACGGCTGATCGTTATGCCTGCAGGAGTGATAAGCGATCCTCTGGGGTACATTTTTACCTTAGAGATGGGGGCTCCCTTACAAGAGCTTGATTTCATTGCTATCTCGCACGCTTCTACTGCGGTCGCTCTGGAGATTGCCAAGCAGCGGGCGATTACCGAAGCGAAAAGGCGAATGCGAAGTGACTTTTTGACGGAAATGTTCGAAGGGAAATATGTTAGAGAAGAGGATTTGTACGAGAGAGCGAGAGCGGTCGGGCTCAATCTGGTGAAAAAACATATGGTGCTGGTCATGCGTTTTGACTTCAGCGATGGTCTTGAAAAAGAGATGGGTAAATTGGAAAGCCGCATCCACGCGGCGGTCCGGTCAACAATCAATCAGCATGCTCCCAAATGCAATTTTGTGGTAAAGGGGGACATGTTGGTCATTTTCATTCATTTTGACAGGCAATTTGACAAGCAACATTCGCAACAAGAGGCGAAAAATCTTGCGGTCCTCTTAAAAGATGCTATCGAAGCGGGAAGCGGCAAAGCCCGCGCATCTGCTGGGATCGGCGGTTTTTATCCGTCGCCGTTGAATTTGGACCAAAGCTACAGGGAAGCGCTGCAAGCTCTTGAGCTCGGCTGCAAAATGATTGGGACAGGCAGTATTACAGCAGTGAATGAGCTGGGTGTATTCGGGATTCTGGGGGAAATATCCGGCAAGTTGTTAGACCAGTTTACAACGGGGCTGCTCGATCAGCTCTATCAATATGATGCCAAAAATCAAACGGATCTCGTAAAGACGGTGGAAGCGTATCTGGATGAAAAGGAAATCTTTACAGATGTCGCAAAGCGGTTGTTCGTACATCCCAATACGGTCAAATACCGGATTGAAAAAGCGAAGGAGATTCTCGGGTTTGATCCATTTAAAAAGCCTGAGGAAAGATTGAATTTCCATCTGGCGCTGAAGGCCAGGAAGCTATTGCCATAAAAGAAGCGCAAAACAGCTCGATTTGTCTGCGATAGACAAAGAAACGGGCTGTTTTTTGTTTGTTTGAAATATTAAGATTATTATTTTTGTGTGAAATAATGTGAACAGAAACAAGCAGTATGACTGAAAGCTATGCAGGAGAGGGGGCTGTGGGCTGCATGATGGACACACAAGATTGGGAAAAACCAAAACCGATGAGGGGGCATTCACATGGATAAAAGAATTTTGTGGATCAATCCGGTCACTACTGATTTGTTCGACACCATTTTCAAGAGCGAGTTTGACAGGATCAAGCAGGCGGGGACGATTGTGGATGTGGTTTCCTTGACCCCGGGGCCTGGACCGACTCATCTGGAGTACAACTGCTACGAAGTGATGCTGATGCCCGAAATCCTCCGCGTGATTAAAAGAGCCGAAGAAGAAGGCTACGATGCGGCAATTATCGGCTGCTTCTATGATCCTGTCTTGAGGGCGGCTCGAGAGATTTCGAAAAAAATGGTCGTCACGGCTCCGGCTGAAGCCAGCTTGCATATTGCGTCGACATTGGGAGAGAGTATCTCGATCATTGTCGGGCGGCGCAAGTGGATACCCGAGATGAGAGAAAACGTCCATAAATATGGCTTTGCCGACAAATTGGCTTCTTTCAAGTCACTCGATATGGGCGTGCACGATTTTCAGAAAGATCATCAGGTGACCATGCAGCGAATGCGTGAGGCAGCGCGAGAGGCTGTCGAGAAGGATGGAGCCAATGTGCTTGTGCTGGGATGCACGATTGAATTTGGCTTTTATCGGGAAATTCAGGAGGAACTGGGTGTTCCGGTTATTGATGCAAGCCTTGCACCTTTTAAATACGCCGAATTTTTGATAGAGCTCAACCAAAAATTCGGTTGGAGCCACAGCAAGCTGGATGGCTACCAATCGCCGCCTGATGAAGAAGTGGCCTGCTGGAAGCTGTTTTAAAAAACGAGTTAGCGGCTGTGAGAAGAGATAAGGGGGGCCATTATGAGAGCAGAAAGCGGAGTGGAGGTACTGCAAAAGCGATCAGTACCCGTTGGAGCGCTGTTTGAAAACATGCCGGTTACCAGTCAGCATTGGCAAGCGGGATTGGTGCTTTTTTTCTCCTTTGTGATTGAATCGTGGGAAATGATGATTGTCATTCTGGCAAGCGCTTCAATTGGCGGCGAGTTTCAACTGGACGGCACTCAAATCGGATCGCTCATCGGCTCCATTTATCTTGGGATGATCCCGGGATGCCTGCTATGGGGAAAGCTCGTTGATAAAATCGGCCGCAAGCAATCAATGATTTTCAGTTTTGGGCTTTATGGAATCATTTCGCTTATTAGCGCATTCTCACTCACCTACGAAATGCTTTGGTGGACCCGCTTCTTGTCCGGTGTGGCGCTCTCTGGGGTTTTGGTGGCAACGTTCCCGTACTTCGAGGAGCTGCTCCCCATGAAGGTGCGTGGGAAGGCCGCGGTGTATCTGGCTTCTGGATGGCCTGTGGGCTATTTGCTTGCCATTGGCACGACCTACCTCTTTATGGAGCTTGGCTGGCGCTGGATTATTGGCGTCAGCTCGCTTGCCGGTTTGTGGTTCCTGGCAATCGCGGCGTTTGTGCCTGAGTCGCCGTACTGGTTGGCCGGAAAAGGTCGCCATTCGGAGGCGAAGGAGGTTATTGACAAACTTTCCAAAGGCACGATGCAAAGAGAGATTAACAGCGTCGAGCTTGCTGTGGAGAATGTGAAAACAGGTTCTTTCCTGGAGATTTTTAGAGGGCAATTCCGGCGTTCGACAATTTTGCAGCTCCTCATCAACTTTAGTTTTTCCTGGGGATATTGGGGACTGTCCTCCTGGATGCCGGCACTTTTGGCAAAAAAAGGATTGAGTGCGCAGGAAGGAATGGGCTTTATGGCAATATCTGCCCTCTTCATGTTTCCCGGTTACATGGTCTCTTCGTATTTGACGGGCAAATATGGACGCAAAAAGGTAATGGCGCTGTTCGTCTTTTTTGCAGCGATCAGCGGGTTTGGCTTTGCCAACGCAAATACCTTGCAGGAAATGTATATCTGGAATTTTGCCCTTTCGTTCTTCAGCTTGGGGGCGTGGGGAGTATGGGATACATGGATGGCTGAGCTGTATCCGACAGAGGTCCGCGGTGTCAGCTATTCTGTAGGGATGACCGGCCAACGGGTAGCCAACGCGATTGCGCCAAGTGTAATCGGAGCTATGCTGGCGATCAACAGCAGCTTTTTGACTACGGTTTCCTTTATCTCCGCTTTTCTTGTCGTTACATTTGTGGCTTCGCTTTTCCTGAAGGAAACGGAAGGCGAGATTTTGCATTAATGCTGTAACAGTCCATTACTCCTAGAAGGGTGGTTCCTATGCGTGTAGCTACAGATATTGGAGGAACGTTTACTGACCTGGTGTACTTAGATGAGAACGGTAAAATCGGTACCGCTAAAAGCGATACAACACCGCCCTATTTTGAGCAAGGGGTTATCCAAGTGATTCAAAAGGCTGGGATTGATCCTTTGGAAATCGCGACTTTTATCCACGGAACGACGGTAATTATCAACGCATTGACGGAGCGCAAGGGAGTAAAGACCGGGTTAATCACGACAAAAGGGTTCCGCGATGTGCTGGAAATCGCCCGAGGCAACCGTCCCGATTTGTTCAATGTTCGCTATCAGAAGCCGACCCCGTTTGTCGCGCGCTTTCTGAGGAAGGAGGTCAGCGAGCGGATCAACTATAAGGGGGAAGTCATGACCGAATTGGCGGTGGAAGAGGTGAAGGCCACTGTCGAGCAACTGCGGGCGGAGGGAGTCGAGGCTATTGCGGTGTCATTTCTGCATGCCTACGCCAACCCCATTCATGAAAAGCTGGCGGTGGAAGCGATCAGGGAAATTTGGCCGGAGGTAGCAGTGACGGCTTCCCATGAGGTGACCAAGGAATGGCGCGAGTACGAGCGGACCAGTACGGCAGTGCTGAACTCTTATGTCAAGCCGATTGCCAAGTCCTACATCGACAAATTGAGTAACCATCTTCACGACATCGGGCTTGATGGCAATAAATATATCATGCAGTCCAACTCTGGCACGACTACTTTTGAGCAGTCAAAAGAAACGCCGATCAACATGGTCGAGTCGGGGCCAGTAGCCGGGATTTTTGGCTCAGCCATCTTGGGGCAAATTCTTGGGGAAGAAAACATCATTGCTTTTGATATCGGAGGAACGACGGCCAAATGCTCCCTGATCGACAAGGGGGAAGTAAAGGTTACGACGGAATACCGGATTGAGAAAGATGAACGAAATGCTGGATATCCGATTAAAGTACCCGTGGTTGACATCGTGGAGATCGGGAATGGCGGAGGTTCCATTGCCTGGATCGACGGTGCCGGCTCATTAAAGGTGGGGCCACAGTCGGCCGGAGCGTTGCCAGGGCCGGTCGCCTATGGACGTGGCGGTGAAAGTCCGACTACAACCGATGCCAATTTGGTTACAGGGCGGTTATCGCCTGCCAATTTTCAAAACGAGGTAAATATGGAAGCGGTCAAGCAAGCGATCCACGAAAAGATCGCAAAACACTTCGGCATCTCCGTGGAAGAGGCGGCGCTGGGAATTATCCGCATCGCCAACTCCAACATGCTGAATGCGTTGAAGCTCATTTCCATCCGCAAGGGTTACGACCCGCGAGAGTTTTCCCTGGTTGCATTCGGAGGGGGAGGACCGATGCATGCGCTGGCATTGGCCAAGGAATTGGGTGTGAAAAAAGTTATCATCCCGATTGCGTCTTCGGTCTTCTCTGCATGGGGCATGCTGATGACTGACTTGCGGCATGACTACATCCAGACTTATATTCGCCGAATGAACGGACTGAATCAGGAAGAACTGAATCGTGAATGGAACCAACTGGAAAAAGAAGCGATTGACCAATACGAGCGCGAAGGAATTGCAGCGGATCAGGTACTGTTTGTACGATATGCGGACATCCGTTACGTCGGACAGGAGCATGCTGTCAAGGTTCCCGTGCCAAATGGACTGATGGATGCAAAAGCGATTGAGGAAGTGATTGATCGCTTCCATGACCTGCACGAGCAGCATTACACGTTCAAACTGGAGCATGCACCGACGGAGATTGTAAACCTCCATCTAACGGCGTTCGGCACAGTGCAAAAACCACGGATAGCCAGTCTGGGAAGACAAGGGGACAATAGCGAGGAAGCGCGCAAGGAAGTGCGTCCGGTTCTGTTCGAAGAGTATGGATGGATTGACACGACAGTCTACGATCGCGAGCTACTGAATGCCGGAAGCGCGGTGAAGGGTCCGGCAATTGTCGAGGAAACCTCTTCTTCAACGGTCATTTATCCTGGACAGCATCTCATTGTTGATGAATATGGCAATCTAATCATTACTACGGGGGTGTAGTCAGATGAGTGAGACAACGTTGAAACATGACCAGTTTACGCTTGAGATTGTGAAAGATTCCCTGATCGCCATTGGGGAAGAAATGTTTCATACATTGGCGCGCACGTCGATGAGTCCGATTATTTACGAGGTGCTCGACTTCGCCAGCGGCTTGACAGATGCAAAAGGTCAACTTCTGACTCAAGGCAACGGTGTAACCGGATTTATCGGGATGCTGACCTTTATGGTGAAGGAAACCTTGAAAAAGTTTTCCGCCAATGGGGAGCTAAAGCCGGGGGATATCATCATCATTAATGATCCTTACGGTGGAGGAGGTTCCCACTTGTCTGATGTAGGTCTTTTGCTGCCAATCTTTTACGAGGGCGAGCTGATTGCCTTCTCGGCCAATAAGGCCCACTGGACCGAAGTAGGCGGAAAAGACCCGGGTTCCTGGACGACCGACTCTACGGAGATTTTCCAGGAAGGTTTGCAATTTCCTTGCGTCAAGCTATTTGAAGAAGGCAAGCTGAATCAGCCGTTGGTTGATATCATTGCAGCAAATGTCCGTTTCCCTGATCTCTCGCTTGGCGATATGTGGGCGCAGGTTGCAGCATTGCGAACAGGGGAGAAGCGCTTTCGCGAATTGTGCGATAAGCATGGAAAAGCGGTAGTGAAGGATGCCATTGACCATTTGTTAAGACATGGCGAACAGTTGGCAGTAAAGGAAATTGCCAAGCTGCCGAAGGGCACGTATGAAGCCATAGATTTTATTGATGATGACGGAGTTGGAAACGGTCCATTCAAGGTACAGGTGAAGGTCACCATTACCGATGACGAGTTTATTTGTGATTTCCGCGGTAGTCATCCGCAGGTGTTGGGGCCAGTCAATTGCTCCTATACCGCCTTGGTTTCCGCCGTTCGCGTTATTTTCCTTGCGGTGACGAACCCGTCTCAGGATGTAAACGATGGCGTTTTCCGCCCGCTCCACATCCTTGTAGATGACCGCTCCATTTTTTCTGCGGAACGCCCGGCAGCCGTATCAACCTACTGGGAAACCATGATGTATGGAGCGGATCTCGTCTGGAAGGCACTTGCACCGGTCGTTCCCCATCGGTTGAATGCGGGGCATCTGCTTTCGGTGTGCGGGGTGGTGCTATCCGGCATCCATCCGGATACGCACGAACCGTTCCTTGTGGTTGAACCTTCAGTCGGAGGATGGGGGGCAGGAGACGGACTGGACGGGATGGCCGGACAGTTTTGCATCGGCGATGGGGAAACGTACAACGTGCCGGTCGAAGTAGCCGAGACACGTTATGGCATCATGGTCGAGGAGTACAGCCTGCGTACGGATGGTGCTGGTGCCGGTAAATATCGCGGCGGCTCAGGAGCTATCCGTTCGTACCGCGCGATGTCTGATGGTCAGACGATCACGGCAACCTTTGGCCGTCACAAATATTTGCCATGGGGCTTTAACGGGGGGCATGACGGCTCCCGCAATGAATTTGAGATCGTCAAAGCAAATGGCGAAGTGGCTGGTCCATTTGGCAAATATGCACGCTTTCCGCTTAATAAAGGAGATGTCGTGCGCCTTGTTACCGCAACAGGTGGAGGATATGGCAATCCGCTGGAACGTCCGATAGAGAAGGTCGTCCTAGATGCCAAAAATGGCTATATTTCCGTAGAACAAGCAAGAGACTTGTACGGAGTAGAGCTGGACAAGGCAACGTATCGTGTAGAAGGGGTGACACCACAGCGTCAGTCTTTTGAACAGGAGGAACAGCAATGCTCATTGTAAATGCCAATGCGATTCAGCCGGAAGATCGTCCAGGTGTAACCCTGAAAACCTTGTTTACCGAAAACCAGGTAGAGAACGGAAAAGCTACTTTTGGTGTCGTCGTCGTTCCGCCTGGTGCGCGTATTCCTTTAAGCGGTTTGGGGAGTCATGAGCAGGACGAGTATTCAATCGTCGTAAAAGGAACGATTCTTGCCGGTACTAAAGAGCGAGAATATCGTATGTCAGCAAATGATGCGTCTCTTATTCCTGCTGGTGAGGCCCACTGGGCATACAACGACGGGAGCGAAGAATGCGAAATCGTCTGGGTGCTTGTAAAGCGATAGGCGAAATAGCGGCATAAATACGGAGAGCACGAAAAAAGAACCTGCTAGAATTGGCGATCTCAATGTCACCGTGAATAGAGCATAGGCTCATATAGGCTCATGCGCTCGGATAGGGCAGAGCAACATACCTTGAATCTACGGACAGGCTGTCGACTTTCTCGACAGCCTGTCCGCTTGGTTTAGCGGTGTTTTTGCATGCGGATAATAGTTTTTGGATAAGTTGTTTCGTTTCTTTTTTTCAATAACAAATTCGCGGAACATCCGTTGCACGAACTGTTTTCGGGCGATGTCAGCACAAATAAGACTACAGATAGAGTGGAGGGCCTCTTTACAGATTTTCCGAACGAGAAAGCCCGCTACGGTGCGATAGCACCCCCTTTAGGGGCGGGATGAGAGTGAGG
>NZ_JBYTBG010000065.1:0-15519 GCF_058788915.1 Brevibacillus sp. FW301-21C12A | reverse complement strand
TTTATGCCTGAGAACACTTGAACGCTGAAAGTTATGATGATTTTGAATGGTATGAAAAGATTAATGCAACGCTAGTGGTTTTGTATATAAAACAAAAAACGATTTAAACCAGAAAAATCAGGAGAATGATATTATCCCCTTTAGGTAGACGGTGAAAAAAGACCAAGTTAACGAGCTTGGATGATACACTGATACTTGGAGGGGATTTTCTTTGGCTAAAAAGGGGCAGTCATTTGTGAAGTATTCAGAGGAGACAAAACAAAGAGCCGTTGATTTATATGAAAAGGGTGGACGAAGTTATCAAGCTGTGGCGGATGCTCTGGGAATACGCAGTTCTAGTCAGGTAAAGAGCTGGGTAAAGAAATGCCGCAACCACGAAACACTGCAGGATCAGCGGGGCAAACAAGCAGCTTCCCATCCTTTTATTGGACGGCCCCGCACCAGGTTTTCCAGCGTGGAGGAAGAACGGGATTATTTGAAAGCGCAGGTCGCGTTTCTAAAAAAGCGCAATCCCAATCTATTCGGGGAGGGATCATTCCGAAAATAAATCGCTTTGACATCATTTCTTCGTTAAAGGACATGTACCCCATTACTTGGTTGGTGGAGATCGCCCAAGTATCGCGGGCAGGTTATTACAGATTTTCCGAACGAGAAAGCCCGCTACGGTGCGATAGCACCCCCTTTAGGGGCGGGATGAGAGTGAGTAGCGAATGGCTGCACCCGTGAGTTGTGCCCGGCCCTGGGGCTGGGCTTTCTTCTTTTCCACCCGAAAGGAGGCAAACGATGACCGCCTATTTCCTGAAAAGACTGTTGTACATGGCGCTGAGCCTCTTCGGCGCATCCGTTCTGATCTTTCTTTTGTACGCCATGACGCCCGGCGACTTCGTCGATACGAACCCGAAGCTGACGGCGGAGCGCAAGCTGGAGCTGAAGGCGATGTACGGACTGGATAAGCCTGTCGGGGAGCGGTACGTCATCTGGATGAAAAACGCTTTGCGCGGCGACTTCGGCTACTCCCTGCAATACCAGCAGCCGGTGATGTCGCTTTTGAACGACTACATCTGGAACTCGTTTTTGCTCGCCATCACCTCTACGTTTTTCACCTGGCTCATCGCCATTTCCATCGGGGTGCTGTCTGCGGCAAAGCAGCATTCGTGGTTCGATGCGCTCGTGACGATCGGGGTGTTTGCCGCGATGTCGCTGCCTGTCTTTTTCGTCGGCTTGCTGTTCATCAAATTGTTCGCGGTCGATGCCAAGCTGTTTCCTGCGGGCGGGATGATGCAGATCGGCAGCAAGGAGACGGGGCTTGCTTACGCATGGGACGTCATTCGCCACATGTTTTTGCCTGTGGCTGTCCTGACGCTGTTGAGCGTAGGGGCGCTGACCCGCTATTTCCGTACGAACATGCTCGAGGTCATCCAGCAAGACTTCGTGCGCACAGCCAGGGCCAAAGGGCTGAAAGAAAAAGTCGTCCTGCACGCACGCCCTGCGCAATGCGCTTTTGCCAGCGATTACGCTGCTCGGCTTTGAGCTGCCGGCGCTTTTTGGCGGCGCGATCATCACGGAAAAAATTTTCAACTGGCCCGGTGTCGGACAGTTGTACATGCAGGCGTTTTCGGTGCGGGACTACCCGCTGTTGATGGGCTTCACGATGTTTTTGGCGATTCTCACCGTCGTGGGCAACCTGTCCGCCGATCTGCTGTACAGAGTGGCTGACCCGCGCGTCCGGCTGAAGTGAGGGAGGAAACGAGATGGCGACAGTAGCGAGGGAAGCAGCGGAGCTGGCGAGAGACGGGCGGACTGCCTCCCGCCGATCCTCCTTGTGGCGCGAGGCGTTTTCGCGGCTGAAAAAGAAGCGTTTGGCGATGGGCGGACTCGTGTTTTTGCTGGTGATGGCCGCAGTTTGTTTGATCGGGCCGTTTTTTTCGCCCTACGCCAGCGGCAGCGTGAACACGGCGAGCATCAACAAGCCGCCAAGCCTCGCGCATTGGCTCGGGACGGACAATTTGGGGCGGGACATTTTGACGCGGATGATGCAGGCGGGTCGCATCTCGCTGACGGTCGGGATCGCCTCGATGGTGCTGTCCGTCACGATCGGGACGGTGCTCGGGGCGCTCGCAGGCTTTTACCGTGGTTGGGTCGACCAGTTGATTATGCGGCTGGCGGATGTGTTGATGACCATTCCCGGCTTGCCGCTGCTTTTCATCATGGGCGCGGTGCTCTCCGAGTGGAAAATCCCGACTGATTACCGCATCTACATCGTGATGGTCATGCTCAGCCTGATCGGCTGGCCGGGCTTGGCGCGGCTGGTGCGCAGCCAGATGCTGACGCTGCGCGAGAGCGAGTTCATGCAGGCGGCAGAGGTGCTCGGCCTGCGGGATCGGCGCAAGCTGTTTCACCATTTGCTGCCCAATCTGATGCCGCTGCTCATCGTCGTGGCGACCTTGAACGTCGGGGGAGCGATCCTGAGCGAATCGGTGCTCTCCTATTTCGGGCTGGGCGTCGTCCCGCCGACACCGACGTGGGGCAACATGATGGACGCGGCGAACTCCCTAATTGACTTTCAAAAGCGGCCGTGGCTATGGGTACCGCCGGGCGTCGCCATTTTTGCCACCGTGATTTCGATCAATTTGCTCGGGGACGGACTGCGAGACGCACTGGACCCGAAGCAGAAGGGCAGGTGAGCCGGGCGTGAACAAGCTGGTGGACATTCGCAAGCTGAGTACGCATTTCAAGTCGGAGCTGGGCGTGGTCAAGGCGGTAGATGGCCTCGACTTGCGCGTGCAGCCTGGCGAGACGGTGTGCATCGTCGGCGAGTCGGGCTGCGGCAAGAGCGCTGCGGCCATGTCGCTGATGGGGCTGATCTCGGAGGCGGCGGGAAAAATCGTCGGCGGAGAAGTGTGGTTCGCGGGCCGCGACTTGCGCAAGGTGAGCAAGGAGGAACTGCGCAAACTGCGCGGCAACGAACTGGCGATGATTTTTCAGGAGCCGATGTCGTCGCTCAATCCGGTGTTGACGATCGGCGAGCAAATCATGGAGCCGCTGATCGAGCACAAGCGGCTGCGCAAAAAAGAAGCGCTGGCAAAAGCGATCGAGCTGATCGAGCTGGTCGGCATTCCCCGCGCCAGGGAGATCGCCAAAGCGTACCCGCACGAGCTGAGCGGCGGGATGCTGCAACGGATCATGATCGCGATTGCGATTTCCTGCCATCCGCGCCTGTTGATTGCCGACGAGCCGACGACCGCGCTCGATGTGACGATCCAGGCGCAAATTCTCGATCTCTTGCGCAAGATCAAGCAAGAGTCAGGCACGGCGATCCTGCTGATTACGCACGATCTGGGTGTGGTCGCAGAAATGGCCGATCACGTGGTGGTCATGTACGCCGGAAAAGTGGTCGAGGAAGCGCCCGTCGAAGCGCTGTTCGAATCGCCGCTGCACCCGTACACGCAAGGCTTGCTTCGCTCGAAGCCCGTGCTGAACCAGCGGCAGGCCAAGCTGTACTCGATCCCCGGCCAGGTGCCGCATCCGGCGACGCTCGGCGAGTCCTGCTACTTCCACGACCGCTGCGCGCATTGCCTGGACAAGTGCCGGGTGCAACATCCGCCGCTGCGCGAGCTGGGCGACGGGAGGAAGGTAGCCTGCTGGCTGCACGAGGAGGAATTTGGCTATGACCGGTAATCTGGTGGAAGTGCATCGGCTGAAAAAATATTACCCGATCACAGGCGGGCTGTTGGGGCGGACGGTCGGCCACGTCAAGGCAGTGGACGACGTCAGCTTTTCGATCAAAAAAGGCGAGACGTTCGGGCTGGTCGGCGAGTCCGGCAGCGGAAAAAGCACGGCCGGGCGCACGATTTTGCGGCTGCTGGAAAAGACGGCAGGCGAGGTGCGCTTTCAAGGAATCGACGTGCACGCCCTGTCCAAAGCGGAGCTGCGCGCCCTGCGCCCGCGCATGCAGTTTATTTTCCAGGACCCGTACAGCTCGCTCAATCCGCGCATTCGCATCGGGGAGGCGCTGGGCGAGGCGCTTCTGGACCACGGGCTTGCCGCGCCCGCCGAGGCGAGAGAGCGGGTGCTTGCCGTCATGGAGCTGTGCGGGCTTGCGCCTTATCACATCGACCGCTACCCGCATGAGTTTTCCGGCGGTCAGCGCCAGCGGATCGGGATTGCGCGCGCGATCATCCTCAACCCGGATTTCATCGTGGCAGACGAGCCGGTTTCAGCCCTGGACGTGTCGATTCAGGCGCAAATTATCAATCTGTTTGCGGAGTTGCAGGAGCAGCGGCAGTTGACGTATTTGTTCATTTCCCACGACTTGAGCGTCGTCGAGCATTTGTGCTCGCGGATTGGCGTCATGTACCTCGGCTCATTGGTGGAGCTGTCCTCCCGCGACGAGCTGTTTGCCGAGCCGCTTCATCCGTACACGAAGGCGCTCTTGTCGTCCGTTCCGCTACCGATTCTGCGGCACAAGCGCGAGCGGATCGTTTTGCAGGGAGACATGCCAAGCCCTGCCAATCCGCCCGCAGGCTGCAAGTTCCACACGCGCTGCCCGTACGCGATGGAGCTGTGCAGCGAGCAGGCCCCGGCTTTTCGCGAAGTAAGCCGGGACAGATTCGTCGCCTGCCATCTGGTCTAGCTGCTGCGAAAAAGGGAGAGTAGAGGCATTGACCGAGAGAGAAAGTATATGATAAACTCGTTATAAATCAAAGTAAGTATATCGGTTTTTGTTAAATAGCTGATCGGACTACCGAAGGCTCCCGTGCAGACAACCAGCATGTCTTGTTCATCGGGAGTCTTTCTGCTATCAACCGGAAAAGGGTGAAGTACCAAAGCAACCGCACAGCGTGGAAATGCAATGGACATACATGAACGCCAGCGATACCGGATTTGCGCAGCCTCTCGAAGCCCCGTGCTCTCATTGACAAAAAAGGGGACCGAGGGGTATCATTAGGAAACAAAACATACTAAATAGGTAGGAATAATATACATTGATTTTTTTCGCCAAAAACAGGGAGGAGTGACCATATGGCAAAGAAAGAGAATGCCCTGGATGAACGGTTGTGGGAGAGAATCGCGCGTGCGTTGGACAGCTTGGAATACGGCTCCATTCACATCGTGGTTCACGACTCGCAGGTGGTCCAGATCGAGCGGACCGAAAAATACAGGCTCCCTGCTGAAAAGGCGGAGACGAAGTACAATCAGGCACGAACAGGCAGATAGCAGGCGGAGCAAACAGGCCCAGCGCACGACAGATTGATACTGACGGGAGAATAGAGAGGAGGAGCTTTGTTATGGCAGGCGTTCTTGTAGTAGGTGGAGATCGGGTAGGGGAAATCGAGAGCTTGTTGCAGGATAAAGGGTTTCGCAATGTGTATCACGTTTCCGGACGAAAAAAATCGGACGTAAAGGCGACGATTCCTGCCGATACGGAGCTGGTTCTCGTCTTTATCAACTTCGTCAGCCACAGTCTCAGCAAAAACATCAAGAAGCTGGCGAAGCAAAAGCACGTCCCGATCGTCTTTTGCAGACGGTCGTGTGACGCGGTTTCCATGCACCAGCCAGCGATCAGCTAACCCCTGTCTACCGGACAATTCCATATTCGCGCGTGAATAGAAGTATTCAAGACTGAATACTTCTTTTTTGCGTAATCGGAAAACGAAAAAATGGGCAGCCTGATCGTGTGGGCCGCGTTTTTTCCCAGGGAAGACAGGCGGAAATTTTTGCCGGAACTGCCCAAAGCAAAAAGTATTCAGCGTTGAATACGCGAAGGGAACAGCGCCCGCAAAAACGATCTGGCACAAAATTTGCAGAATATTTATGCATCAACCGTTCGCCGAACCAAAAAATGGGGGTAAGCATGAAAAAACCAGTTGTCATCACAAGTCTCTTGGTTTTGCTATCCGGATTGTTTGCAGGCTGCAGCAACAGTGCGCCCACGAATCAGGCAGCGCCAGACTCGCAAGGGCAGCCGTCATCCGAAGCGGCTTCGCCTGCACCGGCAGCCAGCCAGATTTTGCGCATGAACGCCTCCGAGCCGGAAACATTGGACTCCGGCATGTCCAACGACGTCATTTCCGGCGCGTTTATCCGCTCTTTGTACGACTCGCTCGTGCGGCTGGACAAGGATGGCAAGCCGGTCAATTCCGTAGCCTCGGACATTTCCATATCGGACGATAAAAAGGTGTACACGTTTACGCTGCGCGACAGCAAATGGAGCAACGGCGACCCTGTGACGGCCAACGAATTCGCTTTTGCCTGGATGCGCGTGCTCGATCCGAAAACAGCGAGCGGCTCCGCCTACAAATACTACCCGATCAAAAATGCCCGCGCCTTTTTCGAAGGCAAGGCGCAGGCAGCAGATGTCGGCATCAAGGTGATCGACGCCAAGACTTTGCAGGTCACGCTGGAAAATCCGACCCCGTACTTCCTGACGCTCGCCACCTTCTACTATCCGGTCAACCAAAAAGTGGTCGAGTCCAACCCCGACTGGGCGAGAAAGCCGGAAACGATCGTGACAAACGGCCCGTTCAAGCTGGTGAACTGGGAGCATAAAAACAAGATCGAGCTGGCGAAAAACGACCAGTATTGGGACAAAGACGTCGTGAAGCTGGACGAAATCGAGTTTTCCATGATTGAAGATACGAATACCGAGCTGGAGCTGTTCAACAGCGGCGAATTGGACTGGGCAGGAGGGCCGATCAGCAGTTTGCCAGCGGATGCAATCGGGCCGCTGCGCGACGAAGGCAAGCTCAAGACGATGGAGCGCGCGACCAACTACTATTTGCTGTTCCAGACGGAAAAGCCGCCGTTTACGAATGCGAAAATTCGCAAGGCGTTTGCCTACGCGATCAACCGCAAGGACATCGCGGACAACATCGGGCAGGCTGGACAGACGCCGCTGATGGGCTTCGTGCCGCGCTCCGCCTCCCTGAAGCCGGATGGATTTTTCAAGGATAATGACACCGAGACGGCGAAACAGTTACTGGCAGAAGGCATGAAAGAACTGAACATCGCGACACTGCCGGAGATCACCTACCTGTACAACACTTCCGACCTCAACAAGAAAATTGCCGAAGCGCTGCAAGCCCAGTGGAAGCAGGTGCTGGGAGTAGACGTCAAGCTCGTCAACAAAGAGCTCAAAGTCATGTTCGACGATCAGGAGCACGGCAAGTACATGATTTCGCGCACGGGCTGGACAGGCGATTACAACGACCCCGTCAACTTCCTGGAGCTTTTGATGGAAAAGTACAGCGCAAACAACTCGACCTTCTGGCACAGCGAGCGCTATGTGGAGCTGGTAAAGCAGGCGTACGCCGAGCCGGATGAGGCCAAGCGCAACCAGCATTTGCTTGCGGCCGAAAGCATTCTGATGGACGAGATGCCGGTCACAGGGGTGTACAGCAGCGTCAACTCCTGGGTGCAAAACGACAAGGTCAAAGGCATCACCGTGGACCCGCTGGGCTATATCGACTTCAAGTGGGGCTACAAAGAACAATAGCGCATGACAGAAATGGCCGACACCCGTGATACATGTGTGTTGGCCGTTTCCATAAAAAGGAGGAGACTTTCCTATGGCATGGCAGAAGGCATTGGAAAAAGCGCTCGCGGACGCGCCAGGCGTGTTCGGGGTCGCAGCGGAGCATCTGGAAACGGGGGAGTCGGCCGGACAGCTCGACGATCAGCTTTTTCAACTGGCGAGCGCATTCAAAATTCCGATCATGGTCACCTTGATGCGCGAGGTGGAGGCAGGGCGCGTCCGGCTCGACCAGCGGGTGGTGACGCAAAAAGACACGCGCGTCCCCGGTTCAGGCATTTTGCAGGAGCTGGATGCGGGCGCGGCCTTGACCGTCAAGGACTTGGCGACGCTGATGACGATTGTCAGCGACAACTACGCGACCGATCTTATCATCGAGCTTGTCGGCGGCATCGACAAGGTCGAGGCGCACATGCACGAGCTGGGGCTGAAGCAGATTCATTTGCGGCATACGTGCTGGCAACTGCTCAACCGCTGTGTCGGCATGAACGAGCCAGCGCCGTCCCCGGCAGGCTATGACGAATACGAGCGCCGGGAGGAAACCGGCGAGTACGAAATCGTCCACGACGTTTCGCTGCCGACTTTAGACAACAACGTAGCGACGCCGCGCGACCTGAACCGTCTGCTCATGCTGATCGCGCGAAAAGAAATTTTGACGCAAGCCTCCTGTGAGCTGATGCTGGACATTTTGCGCCGCCAGCAGTTCAACAGCCGCCTGCCTTACTTGCTGCCGGAAGGAACGAAGGTCGCGCACAAGACCGGGACGGTCAACGCCGTGGTCAACGACGCAGGACTGATTTATTTGCCTGATGGAAAAGGAACGATTGCGATTACCGTACTGTCGCGGGGCGTGACCGACAAGCAGGCCGCAGAGCTGGCCATCGCCCGCGCAGCCAGAGCGATTTACGACGAGGCAGTGGGGAACTGATGCAGGTGACGACATGGACGAAATCGTTTGAAGAGTATGCCGAGCAGCTTTTGGCCGAGGCCAACGCGCCAGGAGCGGCGATTGGGGTCGCGCGGGGAGGAAAGCTGCTGTACCAGAAGACATTCGGCTACCGCGACAGGGAAAACGGGCTGCCCCTCTCGGCCGACACGGTGTTTGGCATCGCCTCGATCACCAAGTCTTTTACGTGCGTCGCCATCATGCAGTTGCAGGAGGCTGGCAAGCTGTCTGTCCACGATCCGGTCGTCAAGTATTTGCCGGAGTTACGCGCCGGGGATGAAGAGCTGACGAAGCGGATAACGATTCATCACTTCATGACGCATACGCCGGGAATGGCGCCGCTGCCTTTTTTGGACAAAGCGATGAAGCGCAGTATGGAGCAAGACCCGGCGATTGCGGGGACGGAAGCGGAGGAAGAGCTGAAAAAGCTGCCGTACCTGGACACGTATGAAGAGGTCCTGCAGGCGATCGCGGCGTTTGACGCCAAGCCGCTCGGCGAGCCGGGAGAAGTGTTCAGCTACAACAACGACGCCTACGGCTTGCTCGGGGCGATCATCGAGCGGGTGAGCGGGCAGACGTATGAACAGTACGTGACCGAGCACATTTTGCAGCCGCTCGGGATGCAGCGGACCGTGTTTGACGTGGAGGCGCTTGCGGACAAGGACGACGTCACGATTTTGTACACGAACAAAAAACTCGACGGCGAAAATCAGGTGATTGCCGCCCCGCACTGGCACGATGCCCCCGCCATGCGCGCCGCCGGCTTTCTCAAATCAACCGTGAACGATCTGTTGGCTTACCTGGAAGTATTCCGCACGAACGGAGAGGGCGTCGCTCCGATGTACACATACGCGCCGTATGAGCTGGCAGACGAGCAACTGTCCGAATACGCAGGCCGCTATGAATCGAACGAATGGCTGAATACCGTGATTGCAAAGCGGGATGGGCAGTTGTATTTGGAAGTGGACGGCCTCGTTTATCCGCTATTGCCTGTAGCAAAAGACAGCTTTATTTTTAGACGGAGAGATTCCATCGTCTGGATCGACTTTTTCCGGGATCGGGAAGGCGAGGTCGCGAGGATGAGCTACGCCTTGCGCCAATTGACGAAAGCTTCTGTAAACAACGGCTCGTCGGAGCAGCAATAGCTTGTCATAAAGAAGGATGCGTAAGCTATTTCGCTGCGTATCCTTTTTTTGCCGGAAAAAAGCAAACGCTTCGCCTGGCTGCGGCAAACGGACGTTGTCGTGCAAAAAGAGAACCGGCGTATCATTTTTTATTTATGTGTGAGAAGGAACCAGTCACAGTCTAGCGAATTGTCCTTTGGTTGGGAAAATATGGGGAAGGGCAAGAGGGAAACAATGAGTGACGAAGAGTGGATTTCGGTCAGGGACAGATGGCTGTCGCCGTTGCTGGTCGCTGCGGAGGAAATCGTGGAGCTGCACATGCAAGACATGCTTTCATTTGGAGAGCCGATTTCCCGTTACTATCGCAAATATCAGCAACAGCAGCGGATAGGGGTTCACGGCTTGCTGACAGAAGCGGTGCAGCAGCAATTTGCAGAAGAGGGCGAGTACACGGTATATTTGCAGGCGCTGCCCAGGAAGTCGTACAAGTGGGGGGAGAGGTGGGCGAAGGAAGAAATCCCGAAGGAAGTGCTGCTCGAAGCGATGCACAACCTGCGCCACCATGCGTATGAGGGCATACGGCGAGCCTGCACGGAGGCACTGGCCAGAGAGGAACTGTTGTCGCGCCTGCACGATGTGCTAAGCGTGCGCTATCACCACACGATGCGCGGATACTTGGCGAGCAAAGATCAGAAGATCAGCCATTTGCACCAGCAAAAAATGGGGGTCATCGGGCAGATGGCCGCAGGCATGGCGCATGAGATACGCAATCCGTTGACGGCGATTCGCGGATTTTTGCAGTTGATGCGAAAAAGTCTGGAACTGGAGGCTCCCTCTCCGGCAGACAGGGAGCGCTTTGCCAAGTACATTCAAATTTGCCAGCACGAGGTGCAAACCTTGGACAAGCTGGTCACGAGCTTTTTGATTTTGGCCCGCAAAAATGAAGCGGCGAACAGCCGCAACGAAATCGTCGAGCTGCACCCGCTGCTGGAGAGGGTGCATGAGCTGACGATGCATTCTCTCATCGAAAAAGATGTGCACTTGTCTTTTCATTATTCACCTGAGCAAGTCCGGGTCTGGGCGATTCCATCCCACGTGGAGCAAATTTGCCTCAACCTGATGCAAAACGCGATCGACGCAGTGGACACAAACGGAATCGTCCGGATTCACACCCGTTTTTTTGCCTCCGAATCAACGGTCAGCGTGACGATTGAGGACAACGGCTGCGGTATTTCCGAGCAGCGCAAGAAGCATTTGTTTGAGCCGTTTTATACGACGAAGGAAAAGGGGACGGGCATCGGCCTCTCCGTCTGCAAAAAGCTGGTCGAGGAAATGGGCGGGCAGATCGAGATTTACTCGACAGAAGGGCAAGGGACAAGGGTCGAGTTGCGCTTGAGCGCCGTCGTCCCGGCTGAGCCAGCTTGCCTTGCCAGATGAAGCTGGCAAGCTCAATCCGCAGAAGCTGCGAACGCAAAAAAACAGGCATGGCTGTGAGCTGCATGCCTGTTTTTTGCGTGGAAGCCAGCCGCCGATCACAGAAAGACGCCGATGATCGTGGCGGACAAGACAGAGGCGAGCGTGGAGCCGAGCAGCAGCTTCAAGCCGAATTTCGCCACGAGATCGCCCTGCTTTTCATTCAGCGCGCGCACAGAGCCTGTAATGATGCCGATGGAGCCGAAGTTGGCAAAGCTGACGAGGAAGACCGAGACGATGCCGACCGTTTTCGCCGACAGGCTGCTCGCGATTTCCTTGAAGTCGAGCATCGCGACAAATTCGTTCGTGACGATTTTCGTCGCCATGATGCTGCCAGCCGTAACGATCTCCGCCTGGGGAATGCCCATCAAAAAGGCGACAGGAGCGAAAATGTACCCGAGCACGTCCTGGAACGAAATGCGGAAGATCAGCAAAAACAGCTCGTTGACCAGATTCATCAGGGCGATGAAGCCGATCAACATCGCGCCGACGATCACGGCGATTTTCAGCCCGTCCACGATGCTCTCGCTAATCATCTGGAAAAAGGCAGGCCTCTCTACTTCTGCCTCAGGCTCGATCAAGTCTTCTTCCGCCGTCAGCTCGTACGGGTTGATGATGTTGGCGACGATCAGCGCCGACAGGATGTTCACGACGATGGCGACGACCACGTATTTTGGCTCCAGCATGGTCATGTAGGCGCCGACGATGGCAATGCTCACAGCGCTCATGGCAGAGGTGCACAGCGTATAGAGACGCTTGCTGGAGACGAGCCCGAGCTGCTTTTTCGTCGTCAGAAACACTTCGGATTGCCCGAGAAAAGCAGAGGAGACCGCGATGTAGTTTTCCAGCCGGCCCATTCCGTTCAGCTTGCTCAGCACGAAGCCGGTGAAGCGAATGAGCAGCGGCAAGATTTTAAAATGGTTCAAAATCCCGATCAGCACGGAGATGAAAATAATCGGCAGCAGCACATCGAGAAAGAAGGTGGACGTGCCGTTGTTTTCCAGCCCGCCAAACACGAAGTCCACTCCGCTGATCCCGAGCTTCATCAGTGTATCGAAGCCTTTGGAAATAAACAAAATCAGGTCAATCCCGAGCCCGGTATTGAGCAAAAGAAAGGCCAGCACGAGCTGGGTGGCGATCATGATGAGAATCGGCTTTAGCCTGATCGCTCTGCGATGATGGCTGAGCGCAAAGCCCACGCCGAACACAAACAGTAAACCCGTCAACAAAAAAACGACATTCATTGCTACTTTCTGCCTCCCAATTATAACAAGTATCTCATGCTGCGCGAGGTGCATGTCCCTTCCAGGCCCGTGGAGCCGCTTTCAAAGCGTTTTGAAAGAGAAGTGCAACGATTTTGAATTTTAGTTACTACTCGTGGAGTAACCTAATTTGCAGGCTTTTACCAGCTTACATGGAAGCCAGGCGCCTGTCAATTCGGAGGTTCGTTGGCTTTGTGTCCATCTATGCTTTATCATAGGAAATAAATAACCAGTTGATACGGGCAGGAGGAAGCATGTTACAAAAATTTGGTTTTTCACAGTATGAAAGCAAAGTTTTTGAAGCGCTGGTGTCGAGCGAGGAACCGTTGGACGCGACGAAAATCGTGAAATATTCCGGCGTGCCAAAAGCGAAAATATACGAAGTGCTGTCGCGCATGATCGAAAAAGGCATGGTGCTGGATTCGGTATCGGAAAAGAAAAAGCTCTACAGTGCGCTGCCCTTGCCGCTTGCCATCGAAAAGCTGACGGCAGAGTTCCAGGACAACATCAAGCAGTTGAAAATCCAGTCGCGCAAAAAGTCCTACTCCGAAGATTTGGTTTGGAGCCTGAAGGTCGACACGTCGATTCGCGTACAGAGCAAGCAGATGATTCAGGAAGCGAAAAGCTCCATCCGCATTTCGGCGTGGAAAGACGATCTGGTCGAGTATTTGCCGCTTCTGGAACAGAAAGAAGCGGACGGAGTAGACGTGGAGGTGCTCGTCGTCGGGGCGTTGAAGCCGAATATCGCCAAAGTGCATACGCTGATTCCGGCAGCAGAGCACCACACGCTGGAGCGCTTTCGCCTGCTGATTATCGACGAGCGCGAGGTGATTTTCGCCTGTGAGGAAAACCAGTCGTGGCAAGCGATCAAAACGATGTCCAAGCCGTTTGTCAAAGTTTTCACGGAATTTTTCTACCACGATCTCGCGCTGGCGAAAATCAGCCGGAAGCATTACGATCTGATGATGAATGACGACGAGATCAGAAGCATTTTGATGCAGCTTCGTTATTGAGGCTCCGTTAGGAAGGCGAAGGGAAACCGCTTTTGCAGGTGCAGATGAGTTGCGGGATCGCCAGCAACGCGCCAGAAATGCGCCAGAAATGCGCCAGAAATGCGCCAACAATCCGCCAGACATGCTTGCAAGCGAGCGTGCCTGGCTTTTTTGCTGGATAGATTTTTAAAAAATTAATCGTATTCAAAAATTTGTTGAAAAAGAAGTGCGCAGAATAGTATGGTTAACGTAACGAAAAATATTTCTGACTTTTCATTCATTCGCGGGGTGATGCTATGTCGAAGATCGAAAATCGCTTGCAGCAACTGGGCTATACGCTGCCGCCGCCACCGCCGACGATGGCGAACTACGTCTCGTGCGTGCGGACGGGCAATCTGCTCTACACTTCCGGGGCGGGCTGCTACGTCGATGGCAAGCCGCTCTACCTGGGCAGGCTGGGGGCAGACGTGACGATCGAAGAAGGGTACGAGGCGGCGAAAATTACGACGCTCAATCTGCTTTCGATGCTGAAAGCCGAGCTTGGCGATCTCGACCGGATTGTGCGCATTGTCAAGCTGTTTGCGCTGGTCAGCAGCGCGCCGGATTTTTACGAGCAGCCGCGAGTCATCAACGGCGCTTCCGACCTTTTGATCGAAGTGTTCGGGGAGGCAGGCAAGCATGCGCGGGCGGCAGCCGGAACCTCTGTCCTGCCCTTCAACAATCCGCTTGAGATTGAGCTGATTGTGGAGGTCAGTTGACATCATCTTAGACAAAAGAAGCGAGGCTTTTTTCATGACGAAACCGATTCATCCGATTCTCGCCAGCTACATACCGGTCGTGGAAGGGCTGGCGAAAACATTCGGCCAGCATTGCGAAGTGGTGCTGCACAATCTGACGGACGTGTCTTCCTCGATCATTGCGATCCACAACGGCCATGTGAGCGGCAGACAGGTCGGCTCCCCTGTCACCAATCTGGCGCTGCAAGCGCTGCGCACCGCCAAGACGAGCCAGGAGGACTACGACCTCAACTACCGCAACGACACGATCAAAGGCAAGCAGATCAAGTCCAGCTCGATCTATATCAAGGACGAAAACGGACAGGTCATCGGCAGCCTGTGCATCAACATCGACCTGACGCACATTGCGATCGCGCAGTCGGCCTTGAGCGAAATGATGGCGTTTGCCGACAAGGTGGAGGAAGGCCGGACGGCAGAAACGTTCGCGCCAACGGTCACCAGCCTGATGGAGCAAATGATCGACGACTGCCTGAAAAAGACGGGCAAGCCGATCGCTCTCATGCAAAAAGAAGAAAAAATCCAGTTTATCCACCTGCTCGACGAAGTCGGCCTGTTTTTAATCAAAGGGGCCGTCCAGCATGTGGCCGATTTGCTGGGCGTCACGAAGTACACGATCTACAACTATTTGGACAAAAAAGACGGGAGATGAGCGAGCATGGCAGATGCGACTGTGGAGCAGGCGCGGCGTTTTCACGATGGCGTCCATGTGCTGGACGGGCATTTTGACCTTTTGATGGATGTGGAGATTCAACGCGGCTACGGACGGACGAAGCTGATCGAGACGGAGTATTTGCCGCGGTTTCAGCAGGGCGGCGTGCATTCCGTCGTGGCCGCCGTATTCGTCGAAGATGCGTTTGTGCCGGAAATGGCCTTGCGCAAGGCGCTGAACCAGGTGAGCGCCCTGCACGCGGAAGCGGCGGAGTCCGGCGACCAGTTTGTCATCGCCAAAAATGTACACGACCTGCTCGCCGCCAGGCAGGAAGGCAAAGTCTCGTTCATCCTCTCGCTGGAAGGCGCAGAGCCGCTGTACAACGACCTCGGCCTGCTGCGCATTTTTTACGAGCTGGGCGTGCGGATGCTGGGGCTGACGTGGAGCCGCCGTAACTACGCGGGAGACGGCAGCTTTTTCGCTCCGGTGCGCGAAGGGAAAAAGGGCGGCTTTATACAATTTCATCTACAATAATGATATTGAACAAATCACCAGCGTTGCATAAAAATCTCTGGACTAATAAACTGATTTTTCTGTACGTGATTCTGGTTTCAAATGGCGAAAGAACGGAATGACCTACAAGGTCGTTCCGTCCATTTGGCATTTATATAGGGCTTGCTGAACAATGCATAAACGCGAGGAATCGTGAAATAATCAAAGAAAACTGCGGAAAATCTGGATTTAT
>NZ_JBYTBG010000064.1:0-15855 GCF_058788915.1 Brevibacillus sp. FW301-21C12A | reverse complement strand
TGTGGTTGTTTCAAACCGGAGTTCCCGATATTTGTTCAAGCGGGCCGGTTCAAGCCTGAAAACCTCAAACGCAACGGTTGGCATAGCCAAAAGCTTCTTCCGTTCTTGCTCCCACAAGTCGACGATACGCTCTTTCTTGGCATAGTGTGGACGATCCATGTCTGCCTCTGCTGCCTGGGCCAAGTATGTCTCAAGGTCAGCATCCGTCTCGCAAATCGGTGGTGGCACGAGCCAATTACGCCGACTGTACCCCACCTTGTTCTCCACATGCCCCTTTTCGTGACCACGATAGGGATTACAGAATTCTGGGTCGAACCGGTAGTGGGTAGCAAACCGCAGGAACTGATCGGTGCATGACCGCTTTCCATCACGGCTAATCGAGACCACCGCCGCCGACAAGTTGTCGAACCAGATTTTCCTCGGAACGCCTCCCATCCGTTCAAAGATGCGCTTCATTGCCTCCAGAAAACACTCTGTGTTCTCCTTTCGAACCGGAAAGGCGAAGGCCGCATTGCTAAACGGGAAGGACATAATCAGCACTTTGCGCTCCACGAGTTGACCTGGTTGCCCAACATAGGCTGTACCAAAATCAACCTGTGCCTCGCCGCCGGGGTGTTCGAGTCGTTCATAGCTTTCGGCACGTTCCAGCTTGAGTTCTTTTCGGCGTTTGGCTACATATTCTTCAACAGTGCGTCGTCCGCCCTCAAACCTGTATTCATCACGCAGACGATCAAAGATTCGCTTCGCGGTATAACGCTGTTTGCGGGGCAACGCCTGCTCCTCCGTTAACCAAGTATCAATGATGTCAAGATACGGACCGAGAACGGGATATCGTCTCTTGCGCCGACAAACGGGTTCATTCCAATCGTCCTTTGTGGCGTATTTCTTGGCTGTCCTCCAATTGACTCCCATGGCTCTCGCAATCTCCGAGATTGAATAATCCTCATTCTCGTACAAAAATTTGATATACTGTTGCTGTGGCACTTTCAACATTCCTCTCACATCTCCCTGGTTCTTCTGGACAAAGACCAAGGTAGACTTAATAGAGTGATGTTGGCAAGTGCCTATTTATTTTTCCGCCTTGTAAAACGCAGGCTAGCTCTGCATTTTTACGCTGCGATTTTCTGTACTTTTATTATGCGATATACAACAGGCGGTACTCGTAATCTGGTCGATCTCGGCTTTTCGTTGTACGGGTATGGTACGTGCGATGTTCGAAATCTGTTCAATTCAATCGATTACGAAAACAGTGTTCTTGCCATTGAAGCAATGAAATACAGGTTCCAAATTTTGCACTATCCAGATTATTACAATGCAGGAGTGTGATTCGAGGGTTAGGGTTTCCTAACCTTCTTTTTTTGTATAAGATGTTAGTATCGGGCGAACACAGTATTTCCCGATTGAATTTTTACTGCAATCATCACTCAATCCATGTGGAGCGATATGTGTTGATTTGACGAATTGGTATTGGGGTGTGACTATGGTCGGAATCTCAATAAAAGAACTTGAAGATGTAGGCTACATCAAACTAAATATTCCTGGCCTGAATGAAGAGGATCTGATAGCTATATCTAACCAAATTGGTATACCTATTAGAACAAGGTTGGGGGCGGAAGTTATTGATCGCCTCTCTCCTAAAGAAAAGAAAGATGCACATAAAAATTCGCTGAGTAGAAATCACGGGCTAAATAGCTTTCCTCTTCATACTGACACTGCTTACTTCAAAATACCTGTCAGATATATATTATTATATTCAATAAATCCAGGTTCTGGAGATAGACCCACGTATCTTTATGATGCCAAAAATCTTTTCAACCACGATAAAGAACTTCGATTTGAATTAGCCAATGTGCTATTTAAGGTTATTAATGGAAGAAATAGTTTTTTAACGACTATATATAATAGCCATCAAAATAAAAACTATTTTAGATTAGATAGAGATTGCATGAAAGCAGCATCATCAGAGGGAACGGAACTATTAACAAAAATCGATAATTTGATTAGTCCAAGAGATCTCATTGAAGTGAAATGGAACTTCGGAGATCTTTTGATCTTGGATAATTGGAGATTTTTACATGGAAGAGGAAAAAGTAATATGATGGATAACGACAGATTACTTCTCAGAGTATCGATAAAGGAGAGATAGTTATGGGAATTGAATATTTGGATCTATACAACAAATCCAAGCTTTTTATTAATAAAGGAATTTCAAAGAGAAATGAATCCGACATGTCAGAATTTTTGCTATGGGCCAGTTTATCTTTAGAACTCTTAGGTAAAGCAACACTGGCATTTGTTCATCCATCATTAGTAGTAGATCCAAACGACCCCAAAGGATTATTAGTCGCCTGTGGTTACAAAAATCATGACGATTTCAAAACAATACAAGTCAAAACAGTATTCGAACGATTGCAGGTACATCTGTCAATTCCCAAATTCGATCAAAAGAAAAAAGACTTTTGTATGTCGCTGGCGAACAAAAGAAATGCAGAACTGCACTCTGGGTTGTTACCGTTTGATGGACTTAAATTAGATTTAATACTCCCTCCATTTTGGGAAATCTGTGTGACTCTGCTTGAGTTTCAAGGGAAAAAATTAGAAGAGTGGATAGGACGTGATGAAGCAATACGAGCTTTGAAAATTATTGCTGATCATTCGGCTACTCTTAAAACAATTGTTGAATCAAGGGTGGAAGCTTGCCGAATTAAGTATAGAGAAAAGTATAAATTTGACCGACCCCATATTATTTATGACGTAGATGATAATGAGGAATTGATACCTTGTCCAGCATGTAATAATGATGCTATAGCATACGGGGAATTTAATGACAAAAAATATGAGGGAGAAAGCGAAGATACCCCCTGGCATTCTGTATATACTTATTTTTATGACACTACAGAAGTTCATTGCAGATACTGTGATTTGAAATTAATTGGTTATGAAGAAGTGGAAATAGTAATAGAAGATCCTGTTTTTTTAAAGAGTGTCGAAGAGGAACCAGATTATGATTATGACTATGGAAATGACTAAAACGATGATGAGAACCGCCGAAAATGGCGGTTTTCTTAATGTGGTTTGCTTGCATAAACAAAAAAGTAAGAATAAAATATGAATAGAGTATAAGCGAAAGCGGTTTGAGGTGTTCGATTTGGATATCAAACTCTTCTATAAGACACAGAGGGAACTTGCCAGTGCTTTGAATGGCATTGTGGATTCTTACTGGGATAACGGATTAAGCGAAGATGATCTGATCAAGAATGTATTAGAAATCTACGCCAACAATACAAAGAAGATCTTGAAGCATAATGAATTTACTACGATCCTCAAGCAACAGTGCGGAAAGAGAAGGCTTGAGGTCATTGAAAGAATCTTACATATGAACGGAATGCTACAGAATGAACAATCTGCTGGCTAAAAGAAGGGAGCTGAACCATGTCTCAAGAATTAGATTATAGTGCGACGTTAACTGGGGCTTCTTTCATGTTTTACGAATTCAAGCAGGTCGTAAGTCTCAAGGTACAGGGGTTGGAGGATTCTGAGATTAGGGAGAGAGTCCTTACCGAAAACCTTTTCCAATACCAAGTAAAGGCGAGCTTGAAACGAAGTTTGCCTTCGGTACTTAGACGAGTTGCTGTACTTGATGATACCCTGAGAAAAATGGTGCTTGAGGAATCGCTGGAGACGGGGAAAATCATCAACCTCTATGCCATCATGAAAACGGACAGGCTCTTTTTTGAATTTATGAATGAGGTCATTCGAGAAAAGCTTGAATCGGATAATTACTTTTTGGAGAAGAAAGACCTCAATCTCTACTTTACCTCTAAATCTGAGCAAGATGTAGGGGTAGCTGGTTGGACAGAACAAACCGTACAAAAGCTTAAAAACGTGATACAACGGATCTTGCTTGAATCAGGAATTTTGAAGGATAAGAAAACAGGGGAATTAAATCGATTGTTAATGGATGAACAATTGAAGAGGCACTTCATTAACATTGGCGACATTGCTTATGTAAAAGCAATGGGTGAATGAGAGGTTACGGCATGGCAAATTTGCGTAAGAGACTCGACAAGATCATACCTAAGATAAAAGAAGAGAAGTTTATCCAAGGCAGGGGTCTCGGAAACGAGATCAGTTTTTATGTATTTGATTATGAGCCTGAACATGAGTTAATCGTTCGGGACTACATTATACATATCAAAAAAGAGTTCAGTCACGAAGGTTCTAACCGTAAGATTATCGAGTTTGACCTGTATAAAATGCTCATTGAGATTGCAAAGGAAAAGCGGATTTTTGAGCGGATCCTTCAAATGGAGGAGAAACAAGGGAAGGATTCTCTTTTTAAGGCCATGACCAATTTTGCCAAGCCCGACATCTTCCTGCAAATGATTAAAGAGCATGTGGAAGATCATAACGTAGTTCTCATCACGGGAGTAGGTAAGGTGTATCCATTTGTACGCTCCCATAATATCCTGAACAATTTGCAAGAGGTTCTCGATAAAATTCCAGTCATTATGTTCTTTCCAGGCAAATACGATGGGTTATCGCTACGCTTGTTTGATCGATTTAAAGATGATAACTACTATAGAGCGTTCCGATTAGTTGACTAACCAAGAGGGGGAGTCGTCTGTGCTAATTAAAGACATGTTTCAGAAGGATATCGAAAGAAATATTAAAGGGGTAATTAAGGTCGCTCAGACCGATGAGGATAACATTTACCAGGAACTCGACGAATATGTCGTAACCAGAGAATTGAATAAGCACATGTCCAAGTTTTATGAGAACTATCAGCAGGGTATTGACGGTGCTACTGATAAGATGGGGGTTTGGATCTCTGGATTCTTCGGATCGGGTAAATCGCACTTCTTGAAGATTCTTGCCTATCTGTTGGAAAACAAAAAGGTAAAGGATAAAAAGGCAGTCGATTTCTTCACGGACAAGATCCAGGATCCAATCGTTCTGGCAAATATGAAACGAGCATCTAATGTTGAAACTGAAGTCATTCTCTTTAATATAGACTCGAAAAGTCCCTTGGATAACAAGTCTAAGGAAGATGCGATTCTCCGTGTATTCATGAAGGTGTTTTATGAACACCGTGGTTTCTATGGAGACATTCCAGGTGTTGCAGAGATGGAGAAGTACCTGACAAAAGAAGGCGTGTACGAGGACTTTAAGCGGGAGTTTAAAGCGACGGCGGGCGAAGAGTGGGTAGACCGCAGAAATACCTTCTATTTTGATGCTGATTATGTCATTGAAGCTCTAACAAAGGTCACTTCAATGTCTGTGGAGTCGGCAAGAAACTGGTTCGAGAACGGCGTAAATAACTATGAGATCAGCATTGAAAAGTTCGCCAAAGACGTGAAAGAGTATGTTGACCAGAAGGGCGACAACTTCCACCTGATCTTC
This sequence comes from Brevibacillus sp. FW301-21C12A, assembly GCF_058788915.1. Lineage (NCBI taxonomy): Bacteria > Bacillati > Bacillota > Bacilli > Caryophanales > Paenibacillaceae > Brevibacillus > Brevibacillus sp. FW301-21C12A. Next base: position 10,452 of record NZ_JBYTBG010000064.1, on the reverse strand, counting down.
TTGGTCGATGAGATCGGTCAATACATTGGTGATAGCCGTCAATTAATGTTGAACCTTCAGACGGTAGCAGAGGATCTGGGAACGCATTGCAAAGGGAAAGTCTGGATCATGGTTACATCACAAGAGAGCATCGACAGCATCGTTAAGGTAAAGGGCGATGACTTCTCACGGATCCAGGGGCGTTTTGATACACGCCTGTCCCTTTCATCGATCTCGGTTGATGAGGTAATCAAGAAACGGATTCTCTTGAAAAAAGAGCATGCGACTGACATGCTGAAGCTTCTTTATCATGAGAAAAGTGCGATACTAAAGAATCTCATCAGCTTCAAGGATAGCAATGCTGAATTGAGAGGATTCGAGGACGAGAAAGAATTTGCGGATGTATATCCGTTTCTTCCATATCAGTTTAAGCTCCTTCAAAACGTGTTTGAGCAAGTCCGTAAACATGGAAGCTCTGGTAAACACCTTTCTGAAGGGGAACGCTCCATGCTTTCCGCTTTTAAGGAGGCGGGACTGCGATTCAAGAATTTCCAAGAAGGTACTCTGATTCCATTTTATGCATTCTACGATACGATTAAGGAATTTTTGAATCCATCTATCGTGAGGGTTATTGAAGGTGCGTATGAGAATCCAGCTTTAAAAGATGACGAGTTTAATGTCGATCTTCTAAAGGTACTCTTTATGATCAAGTATATTAAAGAGCTTCCAGCGAACATCGATAATATCGCTACCTTAATGGTGACAAGTATCGATGAAGACAAGCTGGCGTTGAAGGAGAAGATCCAGGCATCACTGAGAAAGTTGATTGCCCAAACCTTAATCCAGAAGAATGGCGAGTTCTATATCTTCCTTACCGATGACGAGCAAGATATCAACCGTGAAATCAAAGCAATGAAGATTGAGGAAGATTCGGTTAAGAGAGAACTGGCCAACTACATTTTCCAAGACCTGTATGATGAGAAGAAATACCGTTACTCGCAACAATATCAGTTCTCGTACAACCAGAAGATGGATGAGAAAAATTACGGGAATCAAACATCAAGTATCGGGATCAATATCCTTTCTCCATTGTCTGACCATTATGCCAAATCCGAGCAGGAACTCATGCTGATGTCATCTGGAAATGGTGAGATGATCTTAAAGCTTGGTGGAAATGAAGCGTACATTGACGAAATGGAAGAAGTTCTGAAAATCGAAGAGTATCGGAAGAAAAAGAATCCGACTCAGCTCCCTGAAAGTATCCAAAACATCCTGAATAACAAACAAGCAGAGGTAAGAGAGCGGAGACGAAGAGTGAAAGATTTGTTGGAGGAAGCGATTAAAAGTGGCGTTTTCTTCATCAATGGCGACAAAGTGGATATTAAAGGTGCTTTGATCAAGGAAAAAATCAATACCGCCTTTCATTCCTTGATTGAGAATGTGTACACCAAGCTGGGGCTTGTTAAGTCCTTCTTGGATTCTGAGAAGGATCTGGCTTCTCTTTTGCGAAATAATGCCGAACAAATTACCATTGATGGCTCAAAACAAAATCACAATGAATTGGCTGTTAAAGAAGTATTTGATTTCATCAGCCTGCAAGACAGTATCCAAAAACAGGTACGGGTCAAGATTCTCTTGGATCGTTTCAGTGACAAGCCATATGGATGGAAGCCGCTTGATATCGCAGGATTGATCGCGGAGTTAATGAAAGAACAACGGATCAGAATCCGATTCAATGCGGAATACCTGGAACTTGAAGATGCTAATTTGATCAATGTCCTCACAAAAGCAAACGATGCAGATAAAGCCATCGTGACGAAGCGTGTAAAGGTTGATGAGTCCCTTCTGAAAATCGCTAAAAATATCTGTAAACAGGTGTTCAACAAAACCGATGTAGCTGACGATGAGGATGGACTTATCAAGGACGTAAGAGATCTCATGGATAGGCAAATCATGGAGATCACGAGTTTGAAAAAGCGTTATGAAGGTCGAAAATACCCAGGAAAAAGTCTCTTGGACAAAGGGCTTGAGTATTTCAATGAGTTCCCCAAAGGATTAGACAACGTATCGCTCTTCACCAAGCTTCGTGACCTGGAAGATAACTTGCTGGATTGGGAAGAAGACGTTTCGTATGTGAAGAGCTTCTTTGAGAATCAAAAAGAGATTTTTGACAAAGGTCTTCTTGCTTATGATAAGTACAAAGACAACAGTGTTTACTTATCAAACGAAGAAACGGAAAAGCACGCCACAAAATTACAGGAGATTCTTTCAGAAGTTCAGCCGTACAGAAGAATCAAAGAGATTCCTGAACTTGTCAATAAGATTGATGAGGCAATTCAGAAGGTACTTGAGGATAAGAAAACAGCGGCGAGAAATGCAATTCAACTTGATATTGATCATTTGGAATTGCGTTCGAACCATGAAGGCGTATCGGAAGGAACAAAAAATCAAATCCAGACCTTCTATAAAAACTTGTTCCAGAGTATCGATGGCTTTACCGATATCTTCAAGGTTGATGCAACTGTGACCCAAAGCTCCACCTTCAAAGAGAATATGGATATTAAAATTAGTCGTGAAATCAATGAGTGGAACAATCGAGTAAAGCAAGTTGCAAAAGATGGTGGGGAGACATACGGTGTTGAAACTGTCGTTGTTCAGAAGGAAAAGGTGAAGATCAGTAGCTTACTTGCCGACAAGACACTGAAAACAGAGGAAGATGTAGACAAATTGCTTCATTCGATATCGGTTAAATTAAAGCAAATGATCAAAAACAACAAACAAATTGAAATTATTGAGTAATATTTTGTGCCGCGGCCAAAGCCGCGGCATAACAATTGAAGAAATATTATTTTTCATAAGGGTTGGTGAAAGAATGAATGAATAAGACAGCTCTGAAGAACTTTGCTACAAATGCACGAAACGAACTACTGAAAAAGGTTGAAGCAAAGGCTTTTAAGATTGGTATTACCGAAGAAAACATAAAAAAAGCTCAAATCGAAACTTCCGATGCTATCTATATTGATGGCAAACAACTCTCCATTACTGAGAAAAAACAACGGGATAAGCTTATTCAACGTATCAAGGAGATAGGATTTAAACGTGTTATGGAGGAAGTTGCGTACACCTGGTTCAACCGTTTCATAGCACTACGATTTATGGAAGTGAACAACTATCTTCCGACAAAGGTAAGGGTGTTGTCTTCCAGCAACCCTGATAATCCTGAACCAGATATTATTAAAGAAGCATTGTCGGTAGATTTAGATATCGATAAAGATTTGGTATATGAACTGAAAGTAAGCAATAAAACAGAAGAACTCTTTAAGTATTTGATTATTAAGAAATGCAACAGCTTGAACAAATATCTCCCGTTTATGTTCGAAACTATTGAGGACTATAAAGAAATTCTTTTTCCAGATGGATTGTTAGCGAAAGACTCATTTCTTCGGGAAATGACCGATGTATCAATTATTCCAGAATCGGATTGGGAACAGGTAGAAATCATCGGTTGGCTTTATCAATACTACATTTCTGAAAAGAAGGATCAGGTTTTTGCTGATCTGAAAAAGAATATCAAGATTAGCAAAGAGAACATTCCTTCGGCCACCCAGCTCTTTACCCCACATTGGATTGTAAGATATATGGTGGAAAACTCGTTAGGACGGATTTGGTTAAGCAGTTATCCTGAGAGTGCATTGAAATCAGAGTGGAAGTATTATTTGGAAGAAGCAGAGCAAGAAGAAGAAGTAAGGAAAAAACTTGATGAAATCCGATATAGCAATCTAAATCCAGAAGATATTACTTTTCTTGATCCATGTTGCGGAAGTGGGCATATCCTTGTATATGCATTCGATGTCTTTTATGAAATGTATCTTGAGAAGGGTTACATTAATCACGAGATTCCAAAGCTGATCATGGAGAAGAACCTGTTTGGTTTGGATATTGATGATCGAGCGGCTCAATTAGCTTCTTTTGCAGTAATGATGAAAGCAAGAGAAAAATCTCGTAGAGTGTTCGGACAAGACATCAAGCTTAATATATGTGCAATACAAGAAAGTAATTGGATTACAGATGACATGATCAATATAATTGTTGGTGGTCTGACGACAAAAGAGGAGCAAAATACACAAATAAAAATATTAGAATACCTAAGAGATACTTATTGGGATGCAAAGGACTATGGGTCAATTATCAATGTTGAATCACTTGATTTGAATACTATTGAAAAGAGAATGAATAATCTTGAGCAAGAGTCCTATGATTTAATTAAGATGATTGTTAGAGAAGAATTAATGGATAGAATGCCAAGTATTCTCCAACAGTCAAGAATTATGGGACGTAAGTTCGATGTAGTCTGTACCAATCCCCCCTATATGGGGAATAATGGAATGACCCCGAAGCTTGCTACTTACTTGAAACAAACCTATCCTAATACGAAATCAGATTTAAGCACAGTTTTTATGGAAAAAGCAATGCTTCTTTGCAAACCAACAGGTTTGATTTCAATGATTAATATTCCAGTATGGATGTTTTTATCAAGTTATGAGGGGTTGAGAGAATATATAATTGAAAATAAAACATTCGTAAATATGCTCCATTTGGGTAGGGGTGTCTTCGGCTCTGATTTCGGAACAACTGCATTTGTTATTTTCAATGAAAATATTGCGAAATACCGTGCTACTTACGGAAGATTATTTCGGGATAAAGGGGATGTTGACAATTTAGAGGAAAAGGAGCAGTGGTTTTTTGAAAGAAACGGGTTTTATCATGTCGATAAAGAGGGCTTCAAAAGTATTCCATCATCACCAATAGCCTATTGGGCAAATAAAAAAATTATACAGAGTTTCGTGGAAGACGAAAAACTGTCGGATATTGGTGAAGCCAAAAGCGGCTTACAAACAGGAAATAATGATTTATTTTTGAAACAGTGGTACGAGGTCGCAATTGAAAATATTGCTTTCAATATGAATAGTAGAGAGCAGTTTAATTCTACACAAAAGAAATGGATACCTCAAATAAAAGGCGGAGCATATAGAAGATGGTATGGTAATTTTGACTATGTTGTAAACTGGGAAAACGATGGATATGAAATAAAACAGTGCAAAGGATGCAGGCTTAATGCAATGGCCAATGACAGATTCTTTTTTAAAGAAGGAGTAACTTGGTCACATTCAACGGCAGGAGGATTTGGAGCCAGATATTTACCGACTGGTTTGTTGTTTAATGTAGAAGCTCCTACGTTTTTCGCAAATCAATTACGCAATATTAATTATATTTTAGCGTACTTAAACTCTAAGGTAGCCGCTGAAATCTTGAAATTATTGAATTCAACTTTGCATTATTTGGTTGGGGATATTTTAAGATTACCAATAAAGTTAGATATTGATGCAGAAACTTACCAAAAAATTGATAAACTTGTATCGGAAAATATCTATATTTCGAAAACTGAATGGGATTGTTTTGAACTATCTTGGGATTTCAAACGACATCCATTCTTACTATACAAATGTAGAACAATAAAGGATTCATATGAAAATTGGGATAATTTTTCCAAAAATCAACATGCTCGGCTTAAAACAAATGAAGAAGAACTCAATTTATTTTTTATTGAAGATTATGGTTTGCAAGAGGAATTATCCCCTGAAGTTGAAGATAAGGATATAACAATAAGGTTGGCTGATAGAATTCGAGACATTAAATCATTCGTATCCTATTCAGTCGGATGTATTTTTGGAAGATATTCCCTTGATAAAGAAGGTATTATTTTTGCGGGAGGTAAGTTTGATCCAATCAATTACCAAAAGTTTATCCCCGACAATGACAATATTCTTCCAATTCTATCGGGAGCTTATTTCGAAGATGACATTGTATCCAGATTCATTGAGTTTGTTAAAGTGACCTTTGGAGAAGAAACTTTGGAGGAAAATCTTGAATATATAGCTAATTATCTTGGGAAGAAAGACGGAGAAACGGCTAAAGAGGCTATTAGAAGATACTTCCTTAATGACTTTTTCAAAGATCATGTCCAAACATACAAAAAGAGACCGATATACTGGCTTTTCACGTCAGGAAAACAGAAGGCATTCAACTGCTTGATCTACATGCATCGTTACGACAAATCTACTTTGTCGAGAATTAGAACTGACTACTTACATGAGCTTCAGAATCGGCTGGATGCAGAGAGAAAATCGCTCCTCAGCATTATCGAAGGAGACGGAACTGCCAAGGAGATCAGCAATACTAAGAAAGAATTGAAGGCATTGGATCTGAAGGTTGAAGAGCTGAAGGCATATGATGAGCTACTACATCATATGGCTGACATGCAGATCGAGATTGACCTCGATGAAGGTGTAGCAGTCAATTATGCTAAATTCGAAGGCTTGGTTGCAAAAATATAATAGATTTCGGGTACAATGGGGATATACCAGCTTTTTTGGTATATCCCTGTCCATTAGCCTCAAAACAAAGGTGTTGAGAAGTAATGAATATTGATGAGATTATTAATACGCTGAAGACAACCTTTCACCCACCGCTTGATGACGGGGAGCAACGAAAGATTGTTTTCTGGTTTGATAAAGATCAGGAATTTGTTGATTACATAGACGAGATCATCTTAGAGAACGTCAAGGTGCACAAATTGACGGAAGGTAACAGCTTCTATACAAAGTATCTCCTCGAGGAAGAAGATCCAGCTTCACATTATCTGATTTATACTATCCAGGATATGGCAACGGAAGACAACTGGCTTTTGGATACTCTCTTGTACTCGAAAAGCTTTTATGCGGATAAGATCTCGCTCATTATGAATGAGTTGAAGATCGATGCATCCCTGAGAAGTGTTGTAAAAAAATACGAGAAGTTTTTTGGAAATAAAGACCGCCTTCGAAAATTTAAGGCGTTTGACATCATAACTTTCTCAGAGGAAACGATTGAACTGGCGATTATGAGTGTTTTATGCAATCTGAAGTCGCCTGATTTTGAGGATGTTGTAAAGGTTATTCTCATGGATAATCTAATCGACAACGAGAACAAATATCTGGATATGATCAGTAAGTTTTTTGACACCCAAGTATTCTGGAAATATGTCTCCGAACGGTATGGTTTCGAGCAAAGCAATCCAACCCTGAAGGGGTTATTCCTTCATTTGACTGTCTCTGCACTAAGTCACGCAATCGAAGAGCGGCATCTGTCTCTAATCAAAAATTATATCGCCACTCGCAATAAGTCGAATGCATTCGTTTTCATCGATCACTGGATGCATCACAAAACGGATTATCATGTGTATGATGAGCTTGCAGAAATGGCGGAAAAAGAAATTAAGCTTGCCGATATTGTGAATCAAATTCCTGTAGAGGAATTCAAGACGGCAGATACGTTCCCTTATTTCGATAAGGCAATCATTATATATATCGCAAACAGTCTCGATGCAAGGCTTGAAGATTATGGAGAATACATCAAGCTGATCAATTTACGGAGAGCGAAGCATTTTTATGATAAGTATCAATCTATTTACGAGGCATTGTACTATACCGTAAAAATGTTTGAGTTCTACAAAAAGTATAGCTTGGGTATCCCGAAAGCCCAGGCATTGGATATGTTCCGAGCCTACGTTAACGAGTACCATCAAATGGATACTTATTACAGAAAGTTTTATGTGGCATATGACAATGAAACAAACAGCGAAATTCTCAAGAAGCTTAAAGTGATGGTTGAAAACCTGTACACCAATTGGTATACGGGCGAATTAAGCTCACATTGGTCTGCCGCTGTTCATGATGAGATGAAAACAAGCTGGATGATCCCAGGGGTTCAGAATCAAAAGGATTTCTACAGAAGTTTTGTTGCTCCGAAATTACACCAAGGTGATCGGGTATTCGTCATCATTTCTGATGCTCTTCGTTATGAAATAGCGGCGGAACTTTCGGACAAGCTCAATTCGGAAACAAAAGGAGCTTGTGAGATCCAACCATTGTTAGGGGTTATCCCGTCCGTGACAAAGCTGGGGATGGCATCATTGCTTCCGCATAAAAATCTGGAAATCGATTTAAACGGGAGAGTGTTGATAGACGGTAAATCCTCCAGTGGTATGGAGAATCGGATCGAAATATTGCAAGCTGCTGTTGCCGAAAGTGTAGCGGTACATTTTCAAGAGTTGTTTGCCATGAACAAAGCAGGGCGAAGAGAATCTTTCAAGGGAAAAAAGCTCATTTACATTTACCATGATAGTATTGATGCAATGGGGGATAAGGCATCCACCGAGATCTACACATTCACAGCGGCGGAAAAAGCGATTGAGGAGATCTATAACATCATCAAGATCATTCGAGACGACCTTAGTGGTACGAATATTTTCGTCACAGCCGATCATGGGTTTATGTATCAGCGGGAAGCGTTAGAAGAAAGCGATAAAATTGAGAAAGAAGGCATCCATGCTTTTGAGATCAAGAGAAGATATTTGCTTTCCCAGGATTCGGGTGAGAAAAGCGGTCTGCTCGATATCAGCTTGGATTCATTGATACAAAACGAACACCGTATTACGGCATACGTTCCAAAAGCGACAATTCGTTTTAAAATGCAGGGATCTGGGGTCAATTATGTCCACGGTGGTGGAAGTCTCCAGGAAATTGTTGTTCCACTGATTCAGTTCAAAAACATCCGAAGTGGGCAGAAGAATAGTCGGGAAATCGAAAAGGTAGACGTAAAACTCACAAACACGACCAGGAAAATTACCAATAGCTTGTTCAACCTGACTTTCTTCCAAACCGAAAAGGTTGAGGACAAGCGGATTCCTCGTACTGTAAAAATCTACATGGCCGACGATAGGGATTCCGTCATCAGTAATGAAGAAACTCTGATTTGCGACCGGACATTTGATAAGCCAGAGGAACGTACATTCAAGCTTCGTTTTGCCTTAAAGTCCATTCCTTACGATAAGAATAAGAACTATTACCTTGTCATTAAGGACACGGAGACAAATGTAATTGTTGAAAAGATTCCATTTACGATAAATCTGGGGATCATCAGCGATTTTGATTTTTAAGAGAGGGGGACGGAGATGGAGCAACTTAGAGAGGATCATTCAATAGACTTAGACCGAAAGTTGAATGAAGTGTTTTCGGGCAGAGTCGTTCGGAAAGATTTAACCAAAATGATTAAAGAAGGAGCAAACGTCCCCGTTTATGTGCTTGAATACTTGCTTGGCATGTATGCGGCGACGGACGACGAGGATAACATCCGAGAAGGTGTGGAACGGGTTAAGAAGATCCTCGCCGAAAATTTCGTACGACCTGACGAAGCGGAAAAAATTAAGTCCAGAATTCGTGAGATCGGACAGTATTCCATCATTGACAAGGTTACGGTCACGCTCAATACCAAGATTGATACGTATGAAGCGGAATTCTCGAATCTGGGGTTGAAAGGTGTTCCCCTCTCTCCCAATTATGTGAAAGAGTATGACAAACTGCTGGCGGGCGGAATTTGGTGCATGTTGAAGATGGAATACTTCTTCGATGAAGAAATCAGAAACGTGAACCCATTCAGCATAAGCAGTTTGAAACCCATTCAGATGCCTAACATGGACTTGAACGAGATCATGGAAGGCAGAAAGCACTTTACCAAAGAGGAATGGATCAATGTCCTGATTCGTTCAACGGGTATGGAGCCGACACATCTGGAGGAAAGAGTAAAGTGGCATTTATTGCTTAGGCTTGTGCCGCTTGTAGAGAACAACTACAACATGTGTGAGCTGGGTCCACGAGGAACAGGGAAATCTCACGTTTATAAAGAAATATCCCCGAACTATATCTTGGTATCTGGCGGACAATCTACGGTAGCGAACTTGTTCTACAACATGTCAACTAAAAAAGTTGGACTTGTCGGTTTGTGGGATACAGTTGCCTTTGATGAAGTGGCTGGGATCCAGTTCAAGGATAAAGACGGCATCCAGATTATGAAGGACTATATGGCATCTGGTTCATTTGCAAGGGGAAAAGAAGAAAAAGCGGCATCAGCATCAATGGTACTTGTCGGTAATATCAATCAGAGCTTGGATTCCCTGATAAAAACATCCCATCTTTTTGCCCCATTTCCTGAAGCCATGGCTAATGATACCGCCTTTTTTGATCGGATGCACTATTATCTTCCTGGTTGGGAAATTCCTAAAATGCGTCCAGATTTCTTTACTGACAAGTATGGTTTCATTGTCGATTACATGGCGGAATACTTCAGGGAAATGCGAAAGCGTTCCTTTGCCGATGCCCTTGACCGTTACTTTAAACTCGGCAACAACCTGAACCAACGTGACGTAATTGCCGTTCGTAAAACAGTGTCAGGGCTGATCAAGCTTTTATATCCGAATGGAGATTTTACGAGAGAAAACGTAGAAGAGATCCTGAAATATCTTTTAAGCCCCAAAATTGGATTTGAGTCATACCCCCTTATCTTGTTAAGCTGATATCAGAAGAACAGAGGGGGATA
>NZ_JBYTBG010000063.1:0-16350 GCF_058788915.1 Brevibacillus sp. FW301-21C12A | reverse complement strand
CATTCCTAGCGTTTGTATATGTCGCGTCCATCTTTAAACTAACTCAATAATGAGTTTTCAGACACATCCTAGATTTGAATTAGATGATAACGATGTAATTAAACTGAACGAGATTAAATATCCTTATTACAAGCTTAACGGCAACAAGACAAAAATTAAGGTACAACTTTTTTTGGAAAATGATATTACTGATACGAATGTAAGCATTATAGCTTTACAAGGAAATAAACGATTAAATGTAAGTGTTGATGGAGATACTTGGTATTCAGCAGCAGTATTACCAATACCAAACAAATCAAAGGGTGTATTAGAATTTTATGTTAATTGGGATAGAAATGGAGAAGAAGAACTGATTTTATTCCCTATAATAGATAAAATTGGAACTTACTACTCAGGGGTAAGTGCCGGAATTGTTCGGCTATTTATTGCACAAGATAAAGAATATAACTTTACAACCGCAGATATAATGAAACACAAAATAGTTGAAAACAAAAATACAAAATATGTGCCTGTATTAGAATGGTTGAACTCTAATAATTCAAAAATCAAAATCAATATGACTGAAGATGGAATGGCATATACTACCGATGATTATCAAAAGTTAGAAATAAGCGCAATTTCTTATGAAACAAAAATTGACCTAATGTACATTAATGATCAAGGAGAAACAGAATTATTAGCTGAAAACATAACTTTACAACCGAATACAAAGAAAATTATCGAATTCAAAAATGATAAGATTAAAAAGCTCTTAAAGAAAAACTCTAGGCATTTCGTTTTAGTGCTGAACAATAGAAATGAAGAAATGTTATCAGATTATTTAGCCGTTAATAGTAAATTTAAAAATGTATCGACCAACTTTCAGCAAGTGATAGAAATATATCCTACAATAACTCCTTGAATAGAATCGCACGTCAATGGAGAATCGATCAGAAAGAGAACAGGGATGTCTCCGAGATCGGATTCAAAATTAACAGATATCTTGGCTTTTCGACAGGTATCGTTTCTGTAAGAATTGAAGTCTGAGGAGATCCTTAGTCGGATATGCGCGAAGGTTTCGTATTAATCCTATAAACTTCAGTTCATGAAAACAACATTTCATGAGCTGAAGTTCATTTGAATTGAATGAAATTACCTGTGCACTTACAGATAGGACTTTGGGATCCCAAATAATTGTGAGGACAGGTAAAATCTATACCCTTGGTCTTATCTAATCCAGTATTAAACAACAAGAGTATATTTTCTTAAGTTGTTGCCATAAACCGGGCGTTAAAGTAAAGTTGCAATAATGTTGTAATGTTTTTGTCAACAGACAGCAGTTCGCTCCCCCTGAAAACATACTGTTCTCCACAAAAAACGCCGTTCGCCTCCTGAAGCTGCGATATTGCTAAAGCTTCCATTGCCAACAAAAAAGCTTTCCCCCGCAAGCGCCGCCTGCAAGAGAAAGCTTTGTCGAACATCCGTTTTGTTTTTTACGAGAACACGCGGTAGCCAAGCATGATGACGACTACCAGCACGACCAAACAGCCGATGAAAAAGCCAATGCTGCCTTCCTGTCTCTTCGCCCGGCCGAGCGACATTTCGATCAAGCCGAAGGCGATGATCGCGAGCAAGCCTTTCACGTAAAAATAAACTTCGCTGGCATGGACGGTGAACAGCATCCACGCGCCGGATACGAGAATGATGACCATCATGAGTCTGAGCAGCATATGTACGATTTTTCCGGCCTTTTCCTTGCCCGCGCGGTACAGGAAGTAGGCTACGATCAACAGCACAATCGCGACTTCCCAGCCACCTACGTGGGACTCGAGCAACGCTTTATACGGCACAGCATTCAACCCCTTTTTCCCTCATTTATACTTGTCCCAGCCATTATAACAGAAGTGTCGGTAAAAAGCAGATGCCCCGATGCGTGGCAGTATTGTGACACGGTTATATGCCGGGCTGACTGGAAACCGTCGCGCCGCTGGAACACGTGTAGTGTAGCCCCCACATAAACAAACCGCGTGCAAAAGAGGCCGCCACAGCGTGCAGCCTCTTTGCCTCTGCCTATCTTTATCTATCTTCGCCTCTCGTCACCGCAGCAGGAAGCCGTCTTTCAGCGGATCGCTCGGGTCCACGACAAACTGGTGCAAGCCGGTAATGAAAGCCCGGCCTGCGATGGACGGAATGACCGCCGGGTAGTCGCCAACCTGCGTCGTTTCCAGCACAGTGCCGACGAACTGGCTGCCGACGATCCCTTCGTGCACAAACCGTTCCCCGACCACGAGCTTCCCTCTGGCATAGAGCGTCGCTACCCGCGCCGCCGTACCTGTGCCGCACGGAGAGCGGTCGATCTGCTTGTCGGCGAAAACGGTCACGTTGCGCAGGTCGGAGCCTTCCACGCGCGGATCGTCGGAAATAATTACCCCGTATATGCCCGCCAGCTCAGGTTCAAGCGGATGAACGACCGCAAGCTGCGCCTCGATCTGCTCCTTGATCCGGCTGCCCCACTCTTGCAGCGCCGCCAGTTGCTCGATTTCGACCTGGACGCCGATGTCTTTTGCCTGCACGACCGCGTAAAAAGCGCCGCCAAAGGCGATATCGACGTGGAACGTACGCCCCTCCCACTCGATCGACACGTCCTTTGCGAAGACGAAGGACGGGACGTTTTCAAATGCGACTGACTTGACGCGCGTCCCTTCTGTCTGGGCGCGTGCGACGATCTGGCCTGCGGGGCTGTCGATCACGATGCGCTCCGCCGGGTCAGCCAGCCGCAGCAGCCCGGTCTCGATCGCCGCCGTCACCACCGCGATAATTCCGTGGCCGCACATCGTGCTGTAGCCTTCGTTGTGCATGAACAGCACGCCAAAGGCCGCATCCGGGCTGACCGGGGCCGTCATGACGCAGCCGTACATGCCGTGGTGGCCGCGCGGCTCGTACATCAGCACGCGGCGGATGTGATCCAGCTCCTCGCGAAAATAACGACGCTGCTCCAAAATCGTCTCGCCCTTGAGCGGCGGGATGCCGCCCGTGATGATCCGCAGCGGCTCCCCTCCGGTGTGGGCGTCGATGGTCGTAAACAACTGCTGGATGTTCATCGTCCTCCCCCCTTTGTCTGCTCGTTTTCGCTGTTTACCACGCGTATTTGATCGCGCACGTTTTCGTCGCGCTGTAGAAGTCGAGCGCCGCCTGCCCCTGCTCGCGCGTATGCGAACTGGACTGCTTCATCCCGCCAAACGGGGCCTGGTATTCCACGCCAGCCGTCTCCTGATTGACGCGAACCATGCCTGCCTGCGCCACGTCCAAAAAGCGGTGGGCACTCGCCAGATCGCGGGTGAACAGCGATGCGCTCAGCCCGTACACCGACTGGTTGCACAGCTCGATGGCCTCGTCAAAGCCATCTGCGGTCAAAAGCACGGCCAAAGGCCCGAACACTTCCTCCTGAACCAGCGGATGATCGGCGGCCACTCCCTCGACGATCTGCGGGCGAATGTAGTAGCCCCGCTCCGCCTCTGCATAGGCCGGGCTTTCTGCCACCAGCCTCGCTTCGGCTGCCGCGAGAGACACGTACCGCCCGACTGTCTCGTACTGGGCCGCGGAAGATACAGGTCCCAGGTAGGCGTCCAGATCGGAGGCATCCCCGACCTTGCAAAGCGAGATCGCAGCCTGCAAGCGCTCGACCAGCGGCTCGTAGATTGCTTTTTCTACAATGATCCGGCTCGTCGCCGTGCATTTTTGCCCGGCCGAGCGAAAGGCGCCGCTGAGCAGAATCGGCACGGTTTTGTCCAGATCGGCGTCGGCCAGCACGACCGCCGCATTTTTTCCGCCCATCTCGGTCTGGTATTTGATGTTGCGGCCCGCGCAGGCGATGGCGATCTGTCTGCCTGTCGCAGACGAGCCTGTGAAGCTGACAGCGTCCACCGCCGCTTCCTCCGTCAGAGCCGCCCCGATTTCCCTGCCTTTGCCGATCACCAGATTGAGCACCCCTGCTGGCAGCTTCGTCTCGGCAAAAATCTCCGCCAGCCGCGTCGCGGTCAAAGAGCCGTTTTCAGCCGGCTTCCAGATCACGGCGTTGCCGCAGATCAGCGCCGGAGCGATTTTCCAGAGCGGGATCGCGACGGGAAAATTCCATGGCGTAATGACAGCCACGACACCGAGCGGTACGCGGCGGCTGTACTGCAAAACATCCGTATCCGCAGACGGAATCAGGCTGCCATGAGCGCGCATGCCTTCCCCGGCGTAGTAGCGCAGCAGACTGATGCCGCGCGCCACCTCTCCGCGCATTTCGCCAAGCTGCTTGCCCATCTCCCGGCTGGCGAGTCGCGCCAGGCTGTCTGCGTGAGCCTCCAGGGCGCTAGCCATCTGATACAGCACTTCCCCGCGAAAAGCGCCTGTTTGCCGTGCCCACTTGCCTTGCGCCGCGCGGGCTGCGTCAGCCGCCGCAAACGCATGCGAGCGGTCGGACAAGTGCAAGACTCCCACTTCTTCTGCGAAACGCGACGGGTTTTTCACCGTCGCCTCTGCTCCTTTCGGCGTCATCCATTCGCCGCCGATCCAGTTTTTGCTATGCATGCCTGACCTGCCTCCTTATCGTCCGCTGGCTGCGCCGACTGCGTAGTCAAACGCCTTTTTGATGCCCGCATAGTAGTCGTCTGCGAGCGGGAGGCGCGGCGGACGAGTCGGTCCGACAGGGAATCCGGCCAGCTCCATCATGTACTTGATCGACTGAACGAGCTGCGGGCTCGCATCGTAGTGGAACAGCGGCAGCAGCCTGCGGTACAGCGTTTGCGCCTCCGCGAGCTTGCCTGCCCGCGCCAGGCGGAACAGCTCCACGCCTTCTTTTGGCAAGGCATTCGGCACGCCCGCGATCCAGCCTGTCGCCCCGATCAGCCCGCCTTCCATGACCAGATCGTCCACGCCGACCATCACTTCCAGGTCCGTCTGGGCGAGAATGTCCTGCATGCGGCGCACGTCCCCGGAAAACTCTTTGACGGCCACGATGTTTTCCAGCTTCGCAAGCCGGACCAATATATCCGGGGTCAGGTCGATCTTGTAGTCGTGCGGGTTGTTGTAGGCGATGATCGGCAAGCCGACGGTGTTCAGCGCCTCGTAGTGGGCAAACACTTCGTTTTCCAGCGGCTTGTAGTTGATCGGCGGCAGCGCCATGACGCCCTCTGCTCCCGCATCTTTGGAAAATTGCACCCACTCCACCGCCTGGCGGGTCGAAGGCGCCGCCGAGCCGACTACGACCGGGACGCGGCCTTTTGCGGCGGCGATGACTGTATGGATGACTTTCGCCCGCTCTTCGCCTGTCATCGTGGCGTATTCGCCCAAGGAACCGGATGGCACGAGGCCGTTTACGCCTTCCTGGATCAACCAGTCGCACAGCTCTGTCAGTCGCTTGTAATCTACCTCGTAATCGTGCGTAAACGGCGTGACGATCGCTACATATACCCCTTCAAATCTGCCCATCGTTCATTCTCCTCTCAACTCTCGGTTTCAATGGTCCGTCGCGGCCGGAATCAGCAAAAAGCCGTGTGCCAGCTCGTCTTCAGGATGGTAAAAAATCGTGTGCTTGCCCGTCAGCCAGGCGCTGCCCGCAATCCGCGTCACGACAGCTTGCAGGCAGCCTTCCTCGGCAGTCGCGAGTACAGTCCCGATAAACAGCGAGCCGACAATGCTCTCGTGGACAAACGGCTCGCCTATGCCGATCTGCCCCTTGGCAAACAGCGTCGCCAGCTTGGCGGACGTGCCTGTGCCGCACGGCGAACGGTCGATTCCGCCCGGCGGCACGACGACCGTATTTTTCACATCCGCCCCTGGCGTGCTCGGGTCTGTGTAAAACTCCACATGGGTCAGCCCGCGGATAAACGGCTTCGCCGGATGGACGACTTCTACCGCCTGATTGATCGCTTTGCGGATGCGTACAGCCGTGTCGACAATCGTAGCGGCATTGGCTGGCACCAGCTCAAGCCCGAGCGCCCGCGCGTCCGTGATGGCGTAAAAATTTCCACCGTAGGCGAGATCGCACGTAACCGGACCGATGCCCTCCACTGTGACGGTCACGTCCTGCTTGTACAGAAAAGCGGGGATGTTCGTAAACGAAACTTCTTTCGCCTTGCCCTGCTCGACCTCGATATCCACCTCGACCAACCCTGCCGGGGTATCGAGCTTGAGCCTCGTCAGCGGCTCGCTCACGGGGATCATCCCGGTCTCCACCAAGGCTGTGCACAGCCCGATCGTGTCGTGGCCGCACATCGGCAAATAGCCGCCGGTTTCGATGTAGATCACGCCTACGTCGGCCTCGGGATGGCACGGCTCCACCACGAGAGCGCCTGACATGACGTCATGGCCGCGCGGCTCGTACATCAGCAGGGTGCGAATCCAGTCGTATTCCTTTTGCATGTGCAGCATCTTCTCTGCCATCGTCTCCCCTTGGAGCTTCGGCAGGCCGCTGATGACGGTGCGGGTCGGGTTGCCCCCGGTGTGCGTGTCCACCGTCGTAAACACTCTCGCTGCTTTCATCGCTGCAGCACCTCTTTTCTCGTGAATCGGTCGTAGCGCAGCGGCTCGGTGGGGATAATCGTGTCCGTCTGCTCCTGAAGCAGCTCGGACATCAGCTTGCCCGTGACCGCCGCCAGGCTGATGCCGTCCCCTTCATGCCCCGCCGCAATGAAAAAGCCGGGAACTTCCTCGACGCGGGAGATGATCGGCAAATGGTCCTCTGTCCACGGACGCAAGCCGCAATAGGTGCGAATCAGCGCAAAGTCGGCGATCTTCGGATAAAAGCGGAGCGCCCTTCTCGCCATGCACCGCACGACATTCAGATCAATGCGCGTGTCGAAGCCGACGAACTGGCGGCTGGAGCCAATCAAAAAGTTTTGGCTTTCCGTCGGTTCAAACACCAGCGCCACCCCGTACTTTTCCGTCTCGGCGTCGACCTGCCGCACCCCGCCGAACTTGGAAATCAAATAGCCAAACTCCATCACCTTGCGAAGCCCGACCGGAAGCTGGCGGGAGGCGACGAGCAGATGTCCTTTTCGCGGCACGATCGGAATATCGACGCCGACCATCTGCCCGATGACAGGCGCCCACACGCCCGCCGCATTTACCACCTGCCGCGCCGTCATGCTGCCAGTGCTCAGTTCAAGCTGAAACGCTCCCGTCGCCTCGTCGCGGCGAAGCGCTTTGACCTCGGTGCGCCGCATAATTTTGGCCCCGTGCTTTTTCGCCCCATCAAACAGGGCAAAGGTCAGCATGTACGGATTAACCGTAGAGTCTGTGGCGCACTCCAATCCGCCGAGCAAATCGTCGGCGAAGTAGGGCGACTCCTGCCTGATGTCTGCGCGGTCGAGCATCCGAAACGGCAGGCCCGCTTCCTTTTGCCGCCGCACCCATTCGTTCGCCGCCTCCATCTCCGCCTCCGACTCGCACACGAGAATACTGCCCAAAGCCCGGTATTCAAACGAATGCTCCAGCTCCCGGGTCAGTTGGGCGACGAGCATCTGGCTTTGCAGGGACATCTGGCTGTCAAAGCCGGGGTCCTTGTCAATCGCCAAAATGTTCCCGTCACAACGCGAGGACGTACCTGACGCCAGCTCGCCTTTTTCGAGAACGACCACATCCAGTCCGGCCTTGGCCGTGTAGTAGGCAATCGCCGCGCCGATGATGCCGCCGCCGATTACCGCAATCTGCGCATGGGTTTGTCGTGTCATGGCTGATTCTCCTCAACAGCTTTTTGCTCAACAGCTTCTCATCAAATCGTTTCACCTGTTCCTTTTTGCAAATGCCGTGCCAAACCCGTATAGCGAAGATTCGCAAAATTTCTGTCTAAATTGTTTTACAACCTGATGAGCAACTGTATAATTACTGAGAATGTGTTTACATTTTTATACACTCCCTGCAAAGGACTGATCGGAATGAACCACAAGCTGCCAGCCTTGACAGAGCTGATGCAGACGAATATGCAGATTTGCCGCGAGCACAACCAAGCCTTTCGTTTTCGGCAAGCAGCAAAAGACATTCCCGTGTTTGCTCTGTTGCCTGCAGGCTGGCACGTCGCCTGTCCCGCGCACGCAAACGCGGATGATGCTGCCGGCTCACCCGGCGACAGCACGCCGCTCCATTGGGCAAAGACGGTCGTGGTCGCCTGCGACAGCACGCTCCCCCAAGCCATCCGCCTGCTCGACACATACAGCTACCTTCTCGTTGCCGATGCAGCGGGCGAGCCTGTCGGCTATCTTGAACGCGCTTCTGTCCTGCAAGCGGTTTTCACCGCTTACGAAGTGCTGGAGGCGTACTTCGATACGATGATCCAGACGATGGACGCCTCGATATCCGTCATCGACGAACAGGCGCGGGTCATGGTCTGGACCGAGGGGGCCGAGCGCATTTTTTCGTTGAAGGCAAAAGACATCCTCGGCCGCCCGATCACCGACTTTTTCCCGCGCGACATGCTGGAGACGCTCCGGTCGCTGCAAAACGGCCAGTCGCTGTACCGTCACCAGCACCAGCCGCGCGAGGACCTCGTCGTGCTCATCAACACCAAGCCGATCTACCTGCATGAGAAAATCATCGGCGCCGTCGCAGCCGAAACCGATATCACCAGCCAGGTTCGGCTGAACCAGGAGCTGTTGAACGCGAACAAAAAAGTGAACCATTTGCAGCAGGAAGTGGCCAAGCTCAGCTCCGCGCCCGATCCGTTCCGGCAAATCAAAGGCACGAGCCTCGCCATTCGCCAGATCAAAGCGATGATTCAAAAGCTCAGCGCCACCCAGGCGACCGTCCTGATTATCGGGGAAAGCGGCGTCGGCAAGGAGCTGTTCGCCAAGGCGGTGCACGACGTGCGGGAAGGCGCAAACGCCCCGTTTATCGCCATCAACTGCGGCGCGATCTCTCCCACTCTGTTTGAGAGCGAGCTGTTCGGCTACGAAAAAGGAGCCTTTTCCGGCGCCGATCAAAAAGGGAAAAAAGGAATGATCGAGCTGGCCCGGGGTGGGACGCTGTTTCTCGACGAAGTAGGCGAAATGCCGCTCGAGATGCAGGTGAAGCTGCTGCGCGTGCTGCAAGAGAAAAAGTATTATCCGGTCGGCGGCACGAAGCAGATCGAAGCCGATTTTCGCGTGGTCGCGGCCACGAACAAAAACCTGGAAGAAATGATCCGAGAAGGGAAGTTTCGCGAGGACTTGTATTATCGGCTCAACGTCGTCACTCTCGCCATCCCGCCTCTCCGCCACCGGATCGAGGACACGGTCGAGCTTGCCCATTTTTTCCTCTACGAGTTTTCCTTGCGCTACAATCGGCCCATCCACGCGATCTCGCAAAACGTCATGCAAAACCTTTTGCAATACGACTGGCCGGGCAACATTCGCGAGCTGCGCAACGCCATCGAACGGCTGGTCGTCTTCGCGACGGACGGGATCATCAAGGAAGAGGATTTGCCGTACTCGCTGCAAACGAAGGCCAAACAGTCGCCCGTCCAACTCCCGGACGATCTCTTCTCTTTGCAGGAGGAGCTGGAAGCCCACGAACGCCGCGTCATCCAGCGGGCCATCGAGCTGGAAAACGGCAACAAGCAGGCGGCAGCCAAACGGCTCGGGATCTCAAGGGCGACTTTGTATAACAAGTTGAATAAGCAGTCTTGAGCCTGGCTTGGATACAAAAGCAACGCGCAAAGGGAGCCAGGGGGCCTCTTTCACTCGATTACGCTCACGAAGCTGAACGCAGTCTGTATGCTGACTCTGCTGAAGCGGCACCAAGCAGGGAACAAGCACGTATCAACTGCCAAGCAGCTCGGCCTCTCCAGCCTCCTTATACACCAACGCTGTGCAAGCATGAAATATCCCGTCTCACCCTCGGACCGCGAAACGGGACGTTTTGGCTCGGCAGCAGCGCCGTCATGCCAGCCTCGCCTCTGTTCACTCGAAGCTGCTGTCCCCTAACGGCGGCGCCTGCTCGTGTTTTTCCGGAGAAAAAAGCTGCAAAAGCGCAGGCGCAGCTCCCGGCAGCTTCGCCCCTTTTTGGGCGGCAACACCTCAGACAAAATGCGAATCAATTCCACGGTTGATTCCTCCTTTGTCGTTGTGGCACAGCTTTGTCCGCAGCTTCGGGACGCGCCAGCGTCTGCGTGCGGCAGATCACAGGCGCGCGCTTGCTACCCGTACCCGTCGCCGCGACTGCATACGATTGCCGCTACTCGCAAAAAAAGCCCCCCGACCACGCTGCCTCCCTCTATCCGCAAAAAGCATCCATCACACCTGTGCGGCTACGACAATCTTCCCGATCTGCACGATCTCGCCCCGTTCGCCCGTTACTCGACAGACGTCCATTTCCAGTCGATGGCGCCCAAGCCGTCCTGGAAGACGCCTTTTACTTTGTCGTTTTTCACCCACGTATGCGTGTAAAAGTAAATCGGCACGATCGGCATTTCATCCATCATGATTTGCTCGGCTTCCCGCAAGATCGCCTTGCGCTTTTCCGGATCTTTCTCTGTCGCGGACTGGTTCAAAAGCTCCTTGAACTTCGGATTTTCCCAGCGCGTGTCGTTGTTTCCGCCGTCCTTTTCCTTGAACAGCTCCAGGAAGTTGATCGGGTCGTTGAAGTCGCCGGACCAGCCGAGACGTCCCACCTGGTAATTCCCTTCGTGCATCGTTTCCAGGTAAACTTTCCACTCCTGATTTTCCAGCTTCACTTCGACGCCGAGATATTTGCGCCACTGGTCCTGAATCGCCTCGGCGATTTTTTTATGTCCTTCCGACGTGTTGTACACGAGCGTAATCGGCGGCAGCTTGGAGAGGCCGAGCTCTTTCATGCCTTCTTCCAGCAGCTTTTTGGCGGCTTCCTGATCGTTGTCCTTGAAGTAACCATCCGGGTTCAATGCCATCGTGGGAGGAACAGCGCCCATGGCAGGCTGCTGATTGGCTTGGAGAACGTTGTCAATCAGCGTTTGGCGGTTGATCGAGTAGGCAAAAGCTTTGCGGATTTTTACATTGTTAAACGGGGGTTTTTCTGTGTTGAACTTGTACCAGTAGGTCGCACCGACTGGCTTTACTTGCAGTTTCCCGCTGTCTTTCAAAACAGGCATGGCATCAATCGGCAGCGAACTGAGCGGCGCACCAGCCCAGTCGATCTCGCCATTTTCAAACATCGACAGCTCTGTATTTTCGTCCTCTACCATGGAAAATTCGATTTTGTCCAGCTTGACGCTGTCTTTGTCCCAGTAGTGGTCGTTTTTGACCAATACCATCTTGTTCTTGTGCTCCCAGCTCTCCATTTTGAACGGACCGTTTCCGATATGCGTCTTGGCGTCGCCAGCCCAGTTGTCCGCTGACTCGACCACTTTTTTATTTACCGGGAAATAAGTCTGGAAAGCTGTCAGCTCCAAAAAGAACGGAGTCGGATTGGCCAGCTCTACTTGCAAAGTTTTGTCGTCAAGCGCTTTGACTCCGACTTCGTCCAGGCTGCCGTTTCCTTTGTTCGCTTTCTCGGCGTTTTTGATGTAGTAGAGCTGGTAGGCGTAGTTGGAAGCGGTCTTAGGGTCCAGGGCACGCTTCCAGGCGTATTCAAAATCGTGGGCGGTGACCGGATCGCCGTTGCTCCAGTGCGAGTCGCGCAGCTTGAAGGTGTACGTTTTCAGATCGGGAGACACCTCGATTTTTTCCGCAACTGCCTCCTCCGGCTTCCCGGAAGGCCCAATCCGTGTCAGCCCGTCAAAAAGAGCCTTCACGATTGCCGCAGAAGTCGTGTCCTCCGCCAGTCCCGGATCGCCTGTCGGCGGCTCAGAGTGCAGGTTCCAGCGCAACACTTGTGACCCTGAAGATTTTTCCGCTGGGGCTGGCTGAGCGTTTCCTTGTGCTTGTCCAGAAGCCGCTGGCTCGCTCGTTGTCTGTGCTGCCTGCTGTCCCCCTCCACATCCTGCCAGCGCCGTCCCTAGTACCGCGATACTGCTGATTAATGCGAACATACTTTTTTTCACGCGATCAACCCCTTGTCTCGAAAATGATTAACATTTCACAAAATACTGAATTTGCAAAATGTGTGCCAACAGGAAAAAGCGGAAAACTTCGACACGCGCCAACTGACTGTACATATTTTTATACACCTGATAAAAAGACTGTTTCAGCTATTAGACACACACGCTGGAATTGACAGTATTGGCGCATACAAAAAAACCCTCGACTTTTTGCCGCAGTCAAGGGTCTTGGTTCTTTTCTACAAAATGATGAGTTCGCGCGGCGAATGGGTCAGCACATCGTTGCCTGTTTCGGTCACAACGAGATCGTCCTCGATGCGGACGCCGCCCAGCCCCGGGATGTAAATGCCCGGCTCGACGGTCAGGACCATGCCTGGTGCGAGAATTGCCTCGCAGCGTACAGACATGAATGGCTCCTCATGAATGTCCAGTCCGACGCCATGCCCCATCCCGTGGCCGAAACGCTCGCCATATCCGTGCTGCGCAATATAGTCCCGGGCGAGGGCGTCTGCTGCTTTTCCCGAGATTCCGGGGCGAATGCCCGCCACTGCGCGGTTGCGCGCCTCCAGGACGATGGCGTAAATTTCTTTGAGCTGTTCATTCGGCTCTCCGACCGCCACTGTACGGGTAATGTCCGAACGATACCCTTGATACAGCGCGCCGAAATCCATCGTTACCATGTCGCCAGCTTCGATCTTTTTGTCGCTTGCTACCCCGTGAGGCAGAGCGGAACGATGACCGGAG
This sequence comes from Brevibacillus sp. FW301-21C12A, assembly GCF_058788915.1. Taxonomy (NCBI): domain Bacteria; kingdom Bacillati; phylum Bacillota; class Bacilli; order Caryophanales; family Paenibacillaceae; genus Brevibacillus; species Brevibacillus sp. FW301-21C12A. The sequence goes on along the minus strand of NZ_JBYTBG010000063.1, from coordinate 3,653 downwards.
GCGATAATGATGTCAAAAGCAGAGCCTGTCGCTCCTTCCTTGCGCATGAACATTTCCAGCTCATTAGACACATCGAGCTCGGTGATGCCTGGACGCAAAACAGTTAAAATATGTGCGAAAGCGGCGTCCGCAATCTGCGCCGCCGTCTTGATTTTTCCCAGCTCGTCCGGGGTCTTTCTCATGCGAATGCCCTCGATCACCCCCGCGGTAGGCAGCAGGCGTGCCTTGACGACGTCGGCGTATTTGCGGTGCAGGGCAAACGTCATGTTCTCCTCTTCAAAGCCCAATGTGTGGATGCCCAGCTCCTGGGCCTGGCGGGCGATTTCTCCGTAAACAGCGTCTTTCGTCGGCAAAAACACGATCTCGAAGTCCGTTGCCTGGGCTTTTGCCTGCTCGGTATAGCGAAAATCCGTAAACAGCTTGGCCTCATCCCGGGAAATGAGTACGACGCCGTACGTTCCGGTAAAGTTGGTCAAATAGCGGCGATTTTGCCCGTTTGTTATGAGTATTCCGTCTATTCCCCATGCATCGAATTGTGCGCGCAGTCGCGTCAATTTGTCCATTCTGGTCATCCCTTTCAGCCTCTGTGTCATTTTCGTTCTTTTATGCAAGCAATCCTCGTGCCAAGCGCGCAGGCCACCCTCTGTTTGCTTCTGTGCCTCGTCTTTATTTTAGCATTCTGCGGGCAAATATGGCACGACACTTGCATTTTGCTAACCGTACCAACGAAAAGGAGGCTTTCAGCATGGACACACAGCAGTTGATCGTTTGCCGCTGCGAGGAAGTATCTCTGGAAGAACTGCTCACGACTGCCCGTGAGTACCAATGCACGGCGCGCGAGTTGAAATTGCGGACCAGAGCCGGCATGGGCTGCTGCGGCGGGAGAACGTGCCGGATTCTCGTCGACCAAATTGTCGCGCAAGCCACAGGCCAAGTGCCTACTCATACAATCCCGCTTGGCTACCAGCCGCCTGTGCGGCCGATCTCGTTTCAAGCGCTTGGAGGGAGAAGCTCATGAGCCAGCGCATCCTCCATCACCCTGTGCTTGGTTCCTTGGAAGAGAGGCATTCCGTCCAGTTTGAATTTAACGGTTCTGTCTACACGGCTTACGAAGGGGAAACGATTGCCGGAGCGCTTTTGGCCGCTGGCGTGCGCACGCTTCGAGTGCATGAAGAAACGGGCAGCCCGCGCGGAATTTACTGCAACATCGGCCACTGCTACGAATGTCGCGTGCACGTGGACGGAGTTCCCACGGTGCGGGCGTGCATGACGCTCGTGCAGGAAGGCATGCGGGTGACAGCAGGTTCCGTTTTGCCGACCCCGTTGAAAAAAGGAGGGCATGCGAATTGATCGACGCTCTCATCATCGGCGCAGGTCCCGCTGGCTTGGCCGCTGCAATCGCCAGCGCCCGGCAAGGACTTTCTGTTCGAGTCGTAGACGAATTTTATCGGCCTGGCGGCAGGCTGCTGGGACAGTTGCACGAGGAACCGGACGGAGTGTGGTGGAACGGGCTGGCCGAAGCCGCACGTCTCGATCAGGAGGCAAAAGAGCTTGGCGTCCAAATGTGCTGTGGGGTCTCCGTCTACGACATTGCCCGCTGTGAAGATCGCTGGCGTATTTCTACGACAGAAGGCGAATGGGAAGCTCCCCTGCTTCTGATCGCTACCGGGGCGTCAGAGACTGCCGTTCCCGTCCCCGGCTGGACGCTGCCCGGCGTGATGTCGATCGGAGCGGCCCAGGTGATGACGAACGTGCAGCGCGTTCGCGTAGGCAAAAAAGGCGTCGTGATCGGCGTCAACATTTTGTCCGTCGCCATCGCGCGAGAGCTGCAGCTCGCTGGCGTACACGTCGAGCAAATGATTCTGCCTCCCCAGTCTGCTGTAAGCGGCAATGCCGGTCACCCGCACGAAATCATGCGGTCTTTGCTGCGCGTTGCCCATCTCGCCCCCTCGCCGTTGATTCGCTGGGGCAGCAAGCTGATGGGCAGCGCGTGGATGCAGCGGCTGGCCGTTTCGCTCTATCCTGCACAGGGCGTGCCCATGTGGGATATACCGATTCATCTGCGGACGGCTGCCTTGGAGATCGTGGGCACCTCACAGGTCGAAGGGGTCCGGGCTGCGCGCATCTCGCCAGACGGCACGCCCGTTCCTGGCAGCGAGCGATTCCTTTCTGCCGATTTCGTCTGCATCGCAGGCGGGTTAAGCCCGCTGGCGGAGCTGGCCGCGATTGCCGGGTGCCCGTTCGCTTACATCCCGGCATTGGGCGGGCACGTTCCGTTGCACAACGAATGCATGCAATCGCCTTTGCCCGGACTGTACGTCGCAGGCAATATTACCGGAATCGAGAGCGCCAAAGTCGCCATGAGCCAGGGAACCGTCGCAGGCCTGGCGATGGCGAAAGCGGCCGGGCTGCTCGCCGACGATTCTTTGCTCACCCAGGCGCTCCACCATGTCAACCATGTGCGCAAAAACGCCACGATCCAGTTCCACCCGGATATTGCGGCTGGACGCGCGCAGGTCGGGAAAATGGCCGCTGCGTGGGCTGGGCGGTAAGGGTTTTGGCATCATGCCTCGGTGCCGAAACGAAAAGAGCAGCCCATTCGCTTACCGTTGCGGATGGGTCTGCTCTTTTTTGCTGCTCATTGTGCTGCAGCAGGGTTGGACTGGCCCATTTCCCCATCGGAAGGGGAAATGGTGTCTTCTGCCATGCTTATGTAATGGTCGACAAGCTCTGGATAAGCTGCCAGCTCCTTCTCTCCTGTAGGGGTGAGAGCGTACACGCCTCGCTTGATCCGCGTGAACCAGCCGTAATAATTTTTGCTGAGGATGGATGACGCTTTGTCTGTCGCTCCTTTTTCTTTCAACGCCTTGGGCGCAAGTGGGCCATAGTGCTGAAGCAGCGCGGCGATCTGAATGCAGCCTTGTTTGTACGCCGTCATGATCTTTGTCTGGTTGCTGCCCCCCACATTGTAATCGCCGTATCTCCCCCGCATCTCCTGAATAATGCGTGCCCGTTTTCTTTTGTTGAACTGCTTGCTTCTTTCCCGATCAAACGGCGCAGGAGCAATGCTCAGCTCCATGACAGCGCCTTTTTTGGGAAAAGAGACGAGGATCAAGCCAAGCTCCAGTCTTCTGATGAGATAAACGACGTCTTGCCACTTTTTCGAAAACAATTTGTATTTGGGCTTCGGAATGGCGACGTACACATGGTCGGTAAAGCGCTGCCGCTTGGCGGCCTGGATGAGCAGCTCTACACTCAAGTTGCGCTTGAACTCGACGATAATCAGCTCGTCTTCCTTGATCGCTGTCAAATCGCAATGATTGACCTCTCCAAAGACCTCATAACCCTGCCCGACAAAATAGTCGCGAATGGGCGCGTACATGTCTGCTTCATATCGTTTGACCGGCTTTTGCTTCATGGGCTTCTCCTTTTTCGCGACTGTTTTGTTCTTCATCTAGCATAGCTATAAATCCAGACGAGTTTGGGCGGCTATATGCAAAAAAAGCCACGCAATAGTATCTGCACGGCTTTTTACGCAATTATTTCGTTCATTCCCTGAAAACTGGATCTGCATGCTTGCTAAGAGATGTGTGGATAAGTCCTCGACCGATTAGTATTCGTCAGCTCCACGCGTTGCCGCGCTTCCACACCGA
>NZ_JBYTBG010000062.1:0-18714 GCF_058788915.1 Brevibacillus sp. FW301-21C12A | reverse complement strand
GTGACTTCATTTTACACGAATCAATCATGGGCCGTTTTTTTATCTAGGTGTCGCACTTGATATTACAATCTGTCTTACGAAAAGCTCAAGCAGCCGTTGCAGGTTGTGCTGAAGGAACGCCCCATTCCGATCGAATTCCACGATTTGTCTGCCTGCGACGAGTCCGAGAAGCAGGCCCGCTACACCGCGTACAAAAGAGCCGATCAGGAGAAGACGTTTCATCTGGCAAAAGACCCGTTGCTGAGGGTCGCCATTTTCCAAATGACCCGGCAAGACTACCAGGTCATCTGGAGCTTTCATCACATCTTGATGGACGGCTGGTGCTTCAGCCTTATTTTCGATGACTTGCTCGCCATCTATTTATCGTTGCAAAACAAGACCACACCTACCCTGGAGCCGGTACAGCCGTACAGTCGCTTCATCGGCTGGCTGGAAAAACAGGATAAACAGGCCGCGCTCGCCTATTGGAGCGACTACTTGCAGCAATATGAGCAGAAGACCGCTTTGCCGAAAAAAGAAAAGCTCGCTGACACGGCTTTTCAGCCAAGCCAATACCGCTTTCGTCTGAACCGCGCCTTGAGCAAACAGCTCGCGACAATCGCCAGTCAACATCAGGTGACGGTTTCGACGGTGATTCAAACGATCTGGGGGATTCTCCTGCAAAAGTACAACGCGACCCATGACGTGCTGTTCGGCTCCGTCGTCTCCGGACGCCCGACAGAGATCGTCGGCATCGACAAAATGGTTGGCTTGTTCATCAACACGATCCCGTTTCGCGTGCAGGCGCAGGCGGGCCAGACTTTTTCCGAGTTGCTGCACGAGGTGCACAAAAAGACGTTGCAATCCCGGCCGTACGAGCACGTACCTTTGTACGACATTCAAAACCGGTCGGACTTGAAGCAGGAGCTGATCGACCACCTGCTGGTCATTGAAAACTATCCGCTGGTAGAGGCGTTGCAGCCAAAGGCCCAGGCCCAGCAAATCGGCTTCACCATTACCGACGTCGAAATGTTCGAGCCTACCAATTACGACTTGACCGTCATGGTGTTGCCCAAGGAAGAGATCGCCTTCCGCTTTGACTACAATGCGGCGCTGTTTGCGGAAGAGGTCGTGCAAAAAATGGCCGGGCACCTCCAGCAGATCGCGTCTTGCGTGGCAACCAATCCGGATGTCGAGCTTCGCCGGATTCCGATGCTGACAGAAGCAGAAACGGCTCAGTTGCTGGCTAAACGCACGGAAACGGCGGCTGACTATCCGGCGACCACCATTCACGAGCTGTTCACGCGGCAGGTGGAAAAAACGCCTGAGCAAGTCGCGGTTGTTTGCGGCGATCAGCACCTGACGTATCGGGAGCTGGATGAAAAGTCCAACCAGCTCGCCCGCTTTTTGCGCAAAAAAGGCATCGGCGCTGACAGCCTTGTCGGCACGATGCTGGATCGCTCGCTGGAAATGATCGTCGGCATCATCGGCGTTTTGAAAGCAGGCGGGGCTTTTGTGCCGATTGACCCGGAGCTGCCTGCGGAACGAATTGCCTACATGCTCACGCATAGCGGCGTGCAATTGGTCGTGACCCAAGATCATTTGCTGGAAAAAGTGACGACTCCGACGGAAAAACTGGACATCCGCGCCTCCGCGATCTGGGAAGAGAGCCGCGACCATGTCGAGTCGATCAACCAGCCGCATGACTTGTTTTACATCATCTATACGTCCGGCACGACGGGCAAACCGAAAGGCGTCATGCTCGAGCATCGGAACATGGCGAACCTGCTGCACTTTACGTTTGCCAAAACCAACATCGCTTTTCAGGAAAAAGTGTTGCAGTACACGACATGCAGCTTTGATGTTTGCTACCAGGAAATTTTCTCCACGCTGTTAGCGGGAGGGCAGCTTTACCTCATTTCAAACGAGCTGAGACGGCATGTGGAAAAACTGTTTGCGTTCATCCAGGAAAAGCAGATCAGCATTTTGTCTTTGCCCGTGTCCTTTTTGAAGTTTATTTTCAACGAACAAGACTACGCGCAAAGCTTCCCGCGTTGTGTCAAACATATCATCACCGCCGGGGAACAGCTCGTCGTCACGCACGAGTTGCAAAAGTACCTGCGCGATCATCGCGTATTTTTGCACAATCACTACGGACCGTCGGAAACGCATGTCGTGACGACATACACGATGGACCCGCGCAAGGAAATACCCGAGCTGCCTCCGATCGGCAAGCCGATCAGCAATACGGGCATTTACATTTTGGATGAAGGGCTGCAGTTGAAGCCGGAGGGGATCGTCGGGGAGCTGTACATTTCCGGCGCAAACGTCGGGAGAGGCTATTTGCACCAGCCGGAGCTGACGGCGGAGAAGTTTCTCGAAAACCCGTACCAGCCAGGCGAACGAATGTATCGAACGGGTGACCTCGCCCGTTGGCTGCCTGATGGACAGCTCGAATTTTTGGGCCGAATCGACCACCAGGTCAAAATCAGAGGGCATCGCATCGAGCTGGGAGAGATCGAATCGCGCCTGCTCAACCATCCGGCCATCAAGGAAGCCGTAGTCATCGACAGAGCAGATGAGACAGGCGGCAAGTTTTTGTGCGCCTATGTCGTCCTGCAAACAGAAATCAGCGACGAAGACATGCGCACCTATTTGGCGCGTGCGCTACCGGACTACATGATCCCGTCCTTTTTCGTGAAGCTTGCGCGGATTCCGGTCACGCCGAACGGAAAAACAGACAGGAGAGCGTTGCCAAAGCCAGAGGGGAGTGCCTTGACGGGCGCGGAATACATCGCCCCGACAACCGAGCTGGAGCAAAAGCTGGTCGCGATCTGGGAGCAAATTCTCGGCGTGTCGCCAATCGGGATTCAGGATCACTTTTTTGCGCTGGGCGGCCATTCGTTAAAAGCGATTCAGCTTATTTCCCGCATCCAGAAGGAATGCAAGGCAGACGTTCCGCTGCGCGTACTGTTTGCGCAACCGACGATTCAAGCGATCGCAGCGTATGTGGAAGGCGGGGAGGAAAGCGCGTATCTCGCCATTGCGCAGGCCGAGCCGCAAGCGTACTATCCGGGGTACCGCCAGCAAAACGCGGATTTACAACGCTAAGAAGAATGGAACACAAAAAAGGCCGGTTTTCACCACGTTAACGGTGTAACCGGCTTTATTGCTATCCCTCGTTCAACGGTCGCAAGGATTCCAAAGTGGTAAATCCTTTAGGATCAAAGCGATACTCGCCAAGGAAGTTGATATGCTCCCAACCTAGCGGAGACATATGCTTTAATAAATCCTCTCGTAACGCACCTTTACTCCGGAGTAGATCAGTGGCTTTCCCAAGATATACCGTATTCCAAACACTAATTGCATTAATCAGGATGTTTAAAGCACTTGCACGCTGCAGCTGATCCTGCAAAGCACGCTCTCTCAGCTCTCCATGTTTCCCGAAGAAAATGGCTCGCGCCAGAGCATTCATTGCTTCACCTTTGTTTAATCCGCGTTGGATACGGCGGCGCATCGATTCGCTTGAGATATAGTCTAAGATAAAGATTGTCTTTTCAATTCGCCCCATTTCTCGAAGTGCTTTGGCAACTCTATTTTGGCGAGCGTAGGAGCCAAGCTTACCCATGATAAGCGCACCGGACACTTTGCCCTCCCGAATAGAATGTGCCAGGCGCAAAACATCATCGTAGTTATCACGAATGACCTTCATATCAATTTGGCCACGCAGAAGATTCTCCAACTTTGGAAAGTCGCTTGGTTTTCCGATCACATACAGCTTTGAGTCTGATAAGTCACGAAGGCGTGGGGCAAATCGAAACCCAAGTAAATGAGTCAATCCAAAAACCTGATCCGTATAACCCGCGGTATCTGTGTAATGCTCTTCAATTGACAGATCCGACTCATGATGTAATAGCCCATCAATAACATGTACTGCGTCACGAGCGTTCGTATTAATCACTTTCGTATAGAACGATGAAAATTGATCGCTGACGAATCGATAAATCGTAGCCCCTTTGCCTGATCCATAATGAGGGTTAGGATCGGCACTAAGAGACGAAACACCCACTTGCACACGCATACCATCGGATGAGGATGTGCTCCCATCTCCCCAATATGCTGCTAATGAACGTCGATGATGAAAGTTTACAAGTGTTGCTTGCGCTCTGTTCATAGCATCATCGTACATTCTCCATTGAGCAGCGTTGGCCATTTGATGATACGAAATGCCAGGCGTTGCATCAGCCATTTTTGTTAGGCCGATGTTCGTTCCCATAGCCATGAGTGCTGCCAGAACAATCGGTTTTTCCTCGGCTTTAGGGTGACGATTGGTCGAAGCATGGACAAACTGCTCATCAAAGCCAGTCCAACTTGCTACCTCTAAAAGTAGGTCGGTCAGCTTCACTCGTGGCAGCATGCCGTAGAGAGTGGAGCTGTATTGTTTCGCTTCTTCAGGAACGTCCTTTTCCAGCCGATGAACATGTAATCTACCTTTTTCTATGTTTACTCCTTCAAGCGCGTCGATGTTTTCACTAATCCACTGTAGTCGGTGTAGAAGGGACGAAGTTCTTTCCTCAAGATATTCATCAACATTTAGACTCACGGCCAACCTGGTACCAGTCGCCTGAGTAAATTTCCATTCGTCTTGGGGCACTAGGTACTCGTCAAAGTCTTTATGCTGCCTGCTCCCAACAATAGAAACATCTCCGGATCTCACATAGTTTCGTAATTCCGTAAGTGCAGCCATCTCGTAGTAATGTCGATTAATGGTCCCATCCTCGTCGAAAACATGCTTTTGCCATCGGTTGGATACAAAATCTAAAGGAGCCCCTTCAGGTATTTTTCGTTTACCGGTTTGATTCATCTCTCGAATCGTATCGAGCGCTCTCATTAACGGTTCGGCTGACTTCGTTGAACGGAATTCTAACGCGTTCAGTAGGGTCGGCGTGTACTTTCGAAGATAATTAAACCGACTTTCTAAAAGATCTAAATAGTCATAATCAAGTGGCCGCGATAGTTTCTTCGCTTCTTCTACAGATTCAACAAACTTTTCCCACGGCATAACCGTTTCTAACATAACAAAAGGATCAATACCCTGATCCCGAGCTTTGATAAGCGCATCTCCTAAGTCTGCATAATGGACAACTTTTTCATTTACAGCTTTGCCGTTCTGTTTCTGTATCTCTTCTTGCTGTTTACGTCCTTTTGATTGCAAGGTTAAGACTTGCTTATCGTGGATCTCAAATGCCTGGTCAACTAAATCCTGGCTAAGATCCAATAGATACGTCACCAAGACCGTATATCGTTTTGCTTCATGGAAGCGTCGAAAGGATTGCGGCTCGTATCGTGAACCTAGACGCGAGAGCTGTCTTAACCGGTTCGGATGAATCGATCTCGTATCGATGTTTAATTGCAAACTTCGTATATAATCTAACCGTTCAATAACCTTTAAAAACGCTTCAGGAGAGAATTGTCCAGTCGTTTCTTTTAGCCATCCAAGTTTTGTTTTTCCGGTACCAATCACTGGTTCGATAAGCTTGTCTAGTTTCTGTTTTTGGGAAGAGGTTAGAGATAAGTGGATCAGTCGGTAAATTCGTTCTTCCGCACGATGCCGCGCTTCCCATACAACCCTCTCGATCGTCGTAATAGCCGGTAGGATAATTTTTGAGCGACGCATCTCATCTAATGCCGAACGAATTAAGTGAACAGCGTTCCCATTTTCCAGCGCCAGCTTAAATAACATGACCTATGCAGTTCGTGGTAAGACCTGGTAAAGTTCTGGTCTGGGTGTAACCCAAAGAAGCATTAAATAATGCTCTGGCCAAAACAATTCAATTAGTCTTGCAAATTGCCGCACTTGTATGTCACAATCAATAGAGATTCGCTGAATGCCCTTGTGGTTTTTCACGCGAACCTGACAACGAGTGTGGAAGAGGCCACGAACCATTTCGCCGTGGGTGTAGCCTTCATCACTCGTTTTTTCTTTGTTCAGTTCGAAAAGCGCAACGGCTAATAATGTCTCAGCGGCGAACAATAGCTCGAAATGAGCATGGTGATGCGCTTCGGATTGGGCATGGCACTTTTCAAAAGCCAGTTCCTGCTTGGCTGCACGAAAGAACACTTCGATCCGCCAGCGTTTTACGTAGGTCTGCAATGCTTGCTCCGGCGCATCAAAGCGGTTACTGATGAGCAAGTACGCGCCTCTGTAAGTGGCAGGGGACTCTTCCTCTTCTGTCTGGACGGGATTCGAATCGGGTTGTTCATCTTCCTTTAATCGCATGGCGACAACAGCGGCGATCGGTACAAATCGTTGTTTGGTCACTTGCTTTCCTTTTCGATTTATAGTGGTGTAAGGGCGCTTCATGTAAATACCCGGAATGGAAATGGAACTCAATCCGGATGTCGCTTGACGAGTCAAATCCTTGAACACTTCGCGGATGAGCATGACCGGAGTCAGCGGCACGAAGCGTTCTCGACGGGTACCGGGTTCAATGACTTTACGGAATAAAGCGGTGTTGCGCTTGGCCTTGGTTACCCAATCAAAGTTGTTTTCTTCTAGGAATACGAAAAATTTCTTGCACAGATACCACCGGTCCATCGCCACCCACAGTCGGCATGTGACGGATTCACGCAGCATCAAAAGCATCTGTCTGGCCAGATCCAGCTTCGTAAGACCCTCACCCTTCGTTTCCGGCTTATGCCACACGCGGTAAAACAACGGATATTCCAATCCGCTTTTTAGGACAGCTTGCAGGACCACAAGATTCATCGCCCATGCATATGTTTTTGTGGAATGGTCGTAGAGCCAGCTGAGAAACGGAAGTTGTTTGGCGTAGGGATGCGCACTATGCGTATCATCGAGATTGACCACATCCCCATCGGAGAGTCGGGTCAGGGTATCTTGCTGCAATCGCTCGACACGCTTTTTTCCAAAGGTCATCCAGGCAAAGCTAGTCGTGAAGAAGCGGCTCAACGTATACTGAGTGAGCTTCCAGGGCTGGAACATGACTTTCAGCAAGGCATCCTTGTCGGCTAACTGTGCCATTTGAACAACGGATGAACAATTGGAAACGAGACCGACGACATAAAGGAAGCAAAGGAGCCAAGACGGTGTTCCACTACGCTTCATCATGCCGGATTGGGAGAGCAGCAGAGAGAAGTCAAAACGATCCCACAAACTTTTTAGGACGGGGGCTCCCGCGCATTCACTATGATTGAGCTCAGTAAATCTCGGTTTTTGTAACGCTGACATTGGCAAACCACCTATAATCTAGAAGATATACCCTGCAAATAGAGGTATCCTTCGCGATTATGGGGGTGTTTCCAAAATGTCAAGTGGTTTTTCGTCCTAATTTCGAGAAATTAGTGACATTTGTGCAGCAAAAACCACCGTTTACCAGTTAATGACACGAACTGCATAGATCATATTAAATAAGTATTTCAGCAACCGGCGATAATCATTTGTTGTAAACGTAGTATACCGATATTCCTCTCGAATTTCTTTCAGATGATCCCATAGTGTGTTTTCCCTTCGGGCATACAAAGAAAAAACTCCTGGCTCAATATCCAGCTGCTTGGCCAGATAGTCAAGCAAAAAGTCAGGGATTTCCTTCATATCAGTTATGCTCCAGCCTGGGTAGCGGAGTAGAGCTAATTGGACGGCAAAGCCTAATCGATTGTAGTCTCGCCGGTGACGATTAATGATGTCCAAATCATGTTGCGAGAAAGTGTAGTATGTAGCAAGTTCCCATTCACCATTAGAAGGGGTCATCCATTCTAGTCTCTGGTCTGTTGTTAGGAGCTCTTTTCCGCGCAAGGTACTCGCACCTTTCTTTGATTTTCATACTCCTTTACGCGCCGATAAAACGTATTGGGCTTTAATTCAAGACGCTTCATTCCTTCCGTCGCAGTAATCGATCCGGATTTCCACTCATTATACACCTGAATAAATTCCGCATTTATCTCGTACTTACGTCGTCCGAATCTCACGCCGTTATTCTTTGCCACTTCTATTCCTTCGGCCTGCCGTTGCTTATTTTTTTTACGTTCTTGCTCGGCCACATAGGAAAGCAGGCTTAAAAATTGGTCCTCCATCAGCTTTCCAAGATCACCCATGCTTCGGAATTTCCTACTATCGAACAAAGTCTCATTTTCTAGTACCACAATATCTGCATTAAGCTCACGTGTAATATACTTCCATTCCCGAATGATTCCATCATAATCCCGACCTAATCGATCCAGTGCATCAAGATACAGCAAATCACCTTCACGTATGATTAGACGCATCGCCTGATACTGTGGTCGGTTAAAGTCCTTTCCACTTTGCTTGTCAACGAAGATATAGCGCTCTTCAATTCCAAGTTCACGCATTTTTTTAATCTGCCGTTCGGGATTTTGATCTTTGGCGGAAACGCGAGCATACCCCAGCTTCAAAATATCAACTCTCCTCTATAATATATTTCAAAAAGTATACCAATAAAATGAAATATTGCGAAATAAAAAAGGACACTTTATGACATACAGATGACGACCTATTTTCCATCGTGTCATAAAGTATGCTTTTTGACATGAGCACACATTTTGTTATTCAGCAGTTCCCCAATACGGATAGAGTAGTCCACTGACATTCGCTTTTTTTTCTTTCAAAACGAAGGGAAGACTAACACTTTAGGTACCTGCAAGGAAAAATCATGATCGGAAATAAAAAGACCGTTGGAGCATTTGAGCGCAATCCAACGATCTTCATTTTGTTCGTGCAGAGTTGTTATGGAGAGGTTGCCCCATCCAAAGAAAGCAGATATTGAATGAGGGCATCCTGTTCCTCACGAGTAAATCCGGTTGAAGTATCTACCCAATACTCGTGCCCAATGCCTTTTGTATGAGTAAAATCAAGGTCTTTCGAAGCTTGATTGGCAGAGATGACTTTCTTTCTCCATTCCTTATCCACCAAAGCCCGCAGGCTGTTGGCCGGGTCGGGTTCAATACCTTTCAGCAGAGTTCCTGGCATTCCTAGGTCACGATGTATATCCGGTCCGACGGAGACTCCGCCATCGTGCAAATAAGGCGCTGACCAGAAAAGTCCGATTAAACTCGGGACCTTGTAGCCGCCTGGGGAGTTTCCGTGCGCAAATCCTAGCTTAATCTGTTCCTCATCTAAATGATGAGTAGGTACATTTATTGTACGAGAGCCGGGAGGAACCGGTGCAGGCGTGTTGGGTGGATAAAAGACTGGGTCGACAAATACTTTTTCCGTTTTCTTTAACGCCTTCGCACGGGAGGGATCAGTTTTGATGATAGTTGCCGATATCACTCGATTATTCGTAAGGGCAGTACCTGCATGACACGTTATACACCCAGCTCGCTGAAATACGTTTTTGCCCAGGTCTACTGTTTGAGATGTCACTGGTTCAGATTGTTTGGGAGGCACAAGCGTGTTTTGCCAAGCTGCGATGCCGTTTACCTGTTCCGCTACCCGAAATCCCGGAGAACTGAGAAACAGCCCATCCGGAGCCACCAAAGATACATTCGGGAACGTCGGAGGCTTTATCATTTGATTGACACCGGGGACGCCGGGTGTCGGGTCCACAGTGGCAAAAAACTCAGATGGTTTGCTTCCACTTTCGGGAGTATAACGGTATTTTGGATTTGCCGCGTTTTGCAGGATTGTTCCCAGATACACTTCCTTGTCAATGCCGAAAAGGGGACCGCTAATCTCCGACTGCGAAAGGGAATCCGAATTCTGGGCATGCACGTTGTTGCTGAAGACACTTAATCCTTTAAATGGCCCTGCAGCTGCAAAACCACTCCAGCCATACGGGTGATCGCCGAGCGTGAACGAATCTGGAATTTGACTGGGATTGCTTTTAAGATCAATGGTGGAATCGAAGTTTCCGGGTGCCCATTTGAGAAAGGTTGAATCAACCGCATCTTCGAGTGACTTCGAATCGGGTAAAGCAGATTTTTTTCCTTCGGAATTCACGACAGGCCTATCCAAATTGTTCATGTATTTCTTTAGATCCTCGATTTCAGCATGTGTAAAATACGCTGCGGAATTCGTGGCTAATGCCAATAGCAAACCTGCGTTTAAATCTGTATTGGGCGCTCCTTCGACAACCAATTTCGTTTTCCGATCGACAGTTGCATGGCAGGCGGCGCAACTGATTCCCACTTTGATTCTTCCCTCCGCAAAGCTCACTGGCATGCCTAAAGGAACATATGCCCCTTTGGGAACATCGAGACCGGTGTCGATCTTTTGACCTTTTGTGAATGTTTTTCCTCCAACCTTAACCGTCTGAGCTAACTCCACACGAAGGTTAGAAGTACCCTCACCCTTTAGATCCCTGATCGCCTTTGCAAAACTAGAGAGAGTGAGCGGACCGTCAACAATTCCCAGAATGTCGGTCATAAACACCTCGTTGCCGAAGGTTTCTGTGTAAAACGCTTTTCTCCCCAAAGTAAGCAAGGAGTTGGTCACTTCAATCGCACCGTTTTCCGGAGCTAGGAGTTTGCGTCCTTCCGGTGTTTTCTGAAGAATCGAAGCTTCTTTCCGTGATATCGACTTTCCCCACACATCAAACTGCTGCTGATTGGCTGACGATACATTGATGGTTCCTCTCGTGAGGATTTTGTTTTGGGGGGGAACATAGCCGTATTGAAATGAGCTATTGTAAAAACAAACAGCGCCGAGCCCCACAATGCCAATTCCGAGAATGAGCAACCATTTCCCAATTTTCAACGCTCATAATCCCCTTTTGCAGATGTAGATACTATTCTCGAAAGTATTATTTGTATTTGTCACAAGGTTTATTTACGCTTTTGCTCAAATGATCGTTTGACTGTTAGCGTAAATAGTATTACAATAACAATCAAACGAACGTTGGAATGAGTGGTGATTATGTGACACATATTATTGGCTCGACCGTGGCCAACACTTGGTATCACTTGCACCCACTATGAGATGGTGGTGTGGTGGCCAAACACCGGACAATACACCAAAGGATGGAAAAAAACTATGTCGATCACGTTGATTCTTAGTGCGATTGGAACATTCATCGTTACAAACATTGACGATATTTTTGTGCTCATGATCTTTTTCGCCCAGATTGAGAAAGTACGTCATGCCCAAGTTGTTCTTGGTCAATACCTTGGATTTGGGATTCTGGTCATACTGAGCTTACTTGGAGCCTTCGGCTTTACGTTTCTGCCACCGGAGTGGGCCGGCTTCCTCGGGCTGATACCCATTTTTCTCGGTATTCGCATGTTCCTGAAAAAAGAGGAAGAAGATGAGGCGGAAGAGGCGCTTGAGAAATTGGGCGATGTAAAGGCTGAGCCCTCGAACAATCGTTTGTTTGGACCACTAACCGGTAAAGTGGCTGCGATTACCTTTGCAAACGGGGGGGATAACCTTGGGATTTACATTCCTTATTTTACGAGCCAGGGTAATGCCTCCCTGTTATACATCGCGATAGTCTTCCTTGTCATGGTCGCGGTCTGGTGTTTCCTGGGTTATCGCCTCGCAAGTTTTCCGACCATCTTAAAGATGTTGCAGAAATACGGAAGTGTCATCGTGCCGCTGGTTTTTATCGCCTTAGGTGTTTCGATTATGCTGCACGGTGATTCATTTGAATATCTGATGAGGCTGTTTGGGTAACAATCACATTTGAAAACACGAACTGGAGGGAAACACAATGGTAGTAGGGGATGCAATTCATCACACCCAGTTGTTGGTCATCGGCGGCGGTTCAGGGGGATATGTTGCTGCGATTAGAGCGGCGCAGCTAGGCAAAAAAGTGGTACTCGTTGAAAAATCGGAAATGGGTGGCGTTTGTCTCAACTGTGGCTGTATTCCGTCCAAAGCCCTGATCTCCGCTGCCCACCGGTATGAACACATGCGAAATTCCGGCATCTCCGGATTAATAGCAAATAATGTGGAGATTGACTTCGCTCAGATTCAGCATTGGAAGCAGTCGGATGTTGTAAACCGGCTTAAGATGGGTATCCATTCGCTGATGAAGAAACATAAGATCACGGTGTTCAAAGGAGAAGCAGTATTTATCAATGAGCGCGAAGCACGTGTTTATAACGAACAGGAAACGCTTCGTTACCGGTTTGATCACTGTATTGTCGCCGTTGGCTCCCGGCCGATCGAACTAAAACCATTCCCTTACGGCGGTCGTATCTTGTCATCGACCGAGGCGCTCAGTTTGACGGAGATTCCCCAGCGTCTAATTGTGATCGGCGGAGGATACATTGGCATCGAGCTTGGGCAAATGTACGCCAAGTTTGGATCGCAGGTGACGGTACTGGAAGGAACGCCGACCATACTGCCGGGATTCGAGAAAGACATTACCCGTATTATCAGCAAACATTTGGATGCACTTGGTACGATCGTTTACACGGAAGCTATGGCTCAGTCAGCCGCGCAAACGGATAAAGACATTACCGTTACATTTACCGTTAATAACGAGCAAAAACAAGTAACCGCAGATTATGTTTTGGTCACGGTTGGCCGTCGTCCAAATACGGACGGGGAGCTCGGTCTCGACAGGATCGGGGTAAAAATTGGTGACCGGGGGCTGGTTGAAGTTGATCAACAAGGGCGAACATCCATACCTCACATTCACGCGATTGGCGATATTATACCCGGACCTGCACTTGCGCATAAGGCATCCTATGAAGGAAAAGTTGTTGCCGAAGCAATTGCTGGGTTGCCAAGCGCCTTCGACTATAAAGTGATACCGGCGGTCGTCTTTTCCGATCCCGAGATCGCTTCTGTGGGCCTCAGCGAATCCGAGGCCAAGGAGCAAGGATTTGAAGTGATGGTTGGCAAGTTCCCGTTCGCGGCCAATGCGCGAGCACTATCCTTAACGGCGCCCGAGGGCTTTGTCAAGCTTGTTGGTGATAAGAAAACAGGGCTCATCCTTGGCGGGCAAATCGTCGGCACAAACGCATCTGATCTGATTCCGGAGATCGCCCTGGCAATCGAAATGGGAGCAACCATGGAAGATTTGGCCCTTACGATCCATGCGCATCCGACACTTGGGGAACTGTCAGCGGAAGCTGCAGAGGTGGCACTTGGCCATCCCATTCATATTTAAGGATTTTTCTTTTGACAAACGATCCGACGAGGTCTATGATAATAATCAAATAAGTATTTGATCGAGGTGATCCCGTGTGGAACGTGGAGATACTTGCGATATCTTTTGTTTTGATGAGCAAAAGGTAAGTCGGGTTAAGGAAAAGCTAAACAAACATTATTTTCAGGACATGGCCCAAATCTTTAAGGTGCTTGCAGACCATACGCGCCTAAAAGTGGCTTATGCGCTGTGCGATGAGGATGAACTGTGCGTGTGCGATGTAGCCAATATTATCGGCTCAACCGTGGCGACAGTGTCCCATCATTTACGGCTGTTGCGGAATATGGGTATTGCGAAGTACCGCAAGGAAGGAAAGCTTGTTTTTTATTCACTGGAAGACGAGCAGATTAAACAAATGCTTAGGCTCGCCATTGAGCATCAGAAGGAGGTTGTCGGCATTGAGTAAAGTGGCAGAACCCATGGACAGCAAAAATGTCTACCGCGTTGAAGGATTCACCTGCGCGAATTGCGCAGGGAAGTTTGAGAATAATGTGAAGCAGATTCCTGGCGTTCGGGATGCAAAAGTGAACTTTGGCGCTTCAAAAATCACCGTGTACGGTGATGCAACGATTGAAGAACTGGAGAAAGCCGGCGCATTTGAAAATCTGAAGGTAACGCCGGAAAAACCCGTACGGGCAGCGACGGTAGAAGTCAAAAAGGAAGTCAAGGAGCCATTCTATAAAAAGTACAGCACGTTACTGAATGCGACGTTATTGCTCGTATTCGGTTATCTTTCCCAGTATGTCAATGGCGAAGAAAACCTGATCACTTCCTTATTATTTGCGGCCTCTATTGTAATGGGGGGATTTTCACTATTTAAAGTTGGTTTCCAAAACTTGCTTCGGTTTGAATTTGACATGAAAACCTTGATGACAGTGGCCATTATTGGAGCCGCGATTATCGGAGAATGGGCAGAAGGCGCGATCGTCGTTATTTTGTTTGCCATTAGTGAAGCCTTGGAACGCTTCTCTATGGATCGTGCGAGACAATCGATTCGCTCCTTAATGGACATCGCTCCAAAAGAAGCTCTTGTAAGACGTAATGGACAAGAGATGATGATCCATGTCGATGATATCGCCGTCGGGGACATTATGATCGTGAAACCCGGTCAAAAGATCGCTATGGACGGTGTGGTTGTAAGTGGATACTCCGCCGTGAATCAAGCTGCTATTACCGGTGAGTCCGTGCCGGTAGAAAAGACGGTCAATGACGATGTCTTTGCCGGCACGTTAAATGAAGAAGGATTGCTTGAAGTTAAGGTAACAAAACTTGTGGATGATACAACCATTGCGAAGATTATTCATCTGGTTGAGGAAGCACAGGGTGAACGTGCTCCTTCACAAGCGTTTGTTGATAAATTTGCGAAATACTACACACCCATCATCATGATAGTTGCCGCTTTAGTTGCGGTTATTCCTCCGCTTTTCTTTGATGGAAGTTGGGCGGCATGGATTTATCAAGGCTTATCTGTACTCGTTGTAGGTTGTCCTTGCGCACTTGTGATATCGACTCCCATTTCCATCGTGTCGGCGATCGGAAATGCGGCCAAAAACGGTGTCCTGATCAAAGGCGGCGTGTATCTCGAAGAAATGGGAGCCTTGAAGGCTATTGCATTTGATAAAACCGGCACGCTCACAAAAGGAGTCCCGGTTGTAACGGATTTCAAGGTGTTTAACAATGAGACAAATGAATCGGAATTGTTTTCCGTCATTACTGCATTAGAGTACCGCTCTCAACATCCTCTCGCGTCAGCGATCATGAGAAAGGCCGAAGAGGAAAACATTTCGTACTCTGATGTCAGCGTTGAAGATTTTTCTTCGATTACAGGCAAAGGCATTAAAGGGATTGTCAACGGAACGATGTTTTACATTGGCAATCCAAAACTCTTCAAGGAACTGCCGACAGTTCATTTCAGCAGCGAGCAAGAGCAGTTGGTTACAACCCTTCAAAACCAGGGCAAGACGGCAATGGTTGTCGGAACTGACAGTGCAATTCTCGCGGTGATCGCCGTAGCGGACGAAGTTCGCGAGTCAAGTAAGGACGTTATTCAAAAGCTGCACCATCTGGGTATCAAAAAAACCATTATGCTTACCGGCGATAACAAGGGTACGGCAACTGCCGTCGGCGGACATGTCGGCGTATCGGATGTTCAGGCGGAACTGCTGCCGCAGGAAAAATTGGACTTTATTAAACAATTGAGATCCGATTACGGAAACGTAGCCATGGTCGGGGATGGCGTGAATGATGCCCCTGCACTGGCCGCTTCTACGGTTGGCATCGCCATGGGCGGAGCCGGCACTGACACCGCGCTGGAAACGGCAGATGTGGCTTTGATGGGTGACGATTTAAGGAAACTGCCATTCGCGATAAAACTAAGCCGAAATGCATTGAGCATCATCAAACAAAACATCACCTTTGCGCTCGCGATTAAATTGATTGCTTTGCTGCTCGTTATTCCAGGTTGGCTGACGCTGTGGATTGCCATCCTTTCCGATATGGGCGCAACACTCCTGGTTGCATTAAACGGATTGAGACTCATGCGTGTGAAAGAATAAATACTCTGGCGAGTTAGGGGTATTACGCCCCTGACTCTTTCTTTGAAAAGATGTGTGTATCTGGTTCGTTACTATATCGTCGCGATTTTCGCTTTTGCCGTTAACCAATAGATCAAATGGAGTGTAGCGACTTATATGGATCTCGGTCAGGTGGTTCAACTAATACAAACGGTACCGAATCGGCTAACCGTGCGTTTGAAAGTGACCGAGGGGTATCAAAGGGATCAAGGTTTTTAACCTGTACCAATGACAATGAGGTGTGAAATGGTCTATTTTTGGATGATAATCGCGGTATGTATTGATCAAGCAGCAAAGTTTGTAGTTAAAAATTATATGGAGCTAGGGGAAACGATTCCACTTATTCAAGGCATATTCCATCTAACATCCCATCGGAACCCTGGAGCTGCATGGGGGATTATGGCTGGGCAAAGATGGCTTCTTATAACGATTGCTATCGTTGTAGTCGCAGCAGGTTCCATCTATGCAAAAAAGATCACAAATCGAATGCAGCAGTTCGGGCTGGGATTGTTTCTGGGAGGAGCACTCGGAAATGTTGTTGACCGGGTTTTTTACGGAGAAGTCGTCGATTTTTTTGATATCCGTTTTATTAACTACCCGATCTTTAACACCGCGGATACCGCAATCGTTATCGGTGGGGTGATACTCGCAGTGACAAGCTGGAAAGAAGACAAGTTGAAACGGACGACGAGAGAAATCGAATAATAATCAAATTCTGTGAGGTTGGAGGAGCTTATGTCGAGAGGAGTCCGTTTATTCGTTCGTTCTGGAATTATGCTTTTGTTATATTTGCGCTAGGGTTTGCGATATACTCGAGTGCCTTTAAAGAAGAGGGACCGGAAGTGGGGAAAGAAGCACCTAACTTCAGCCTAAAGCAACTGGATGATGACACATTTAAAAAGCTCTCCGATTACCGTGGGAAAGCAGTTGTTCTAAATTTTTGGGGATCCTGGTGTATACCCTGCAAAACGGAAATGCCAGCGTTAGAGAAACAATATGAACGATTCAAGGAAAAAGGATTGGTTGTCATTGGCATTAATATTGGAGAATCGCCGATCGTTGTTAAACCATTTGTGCAATCCGTCGGCGCAACATTTCCGATTTGGTTGGATAGCGAACGAATCGTAACCCAGTTATATCGAATTAGCCCAATTCCACACACCTACTTTATTGATAAAGATGGCATCATCCGTGACCAGTTTATCGGAGAAATGACCGAGACAATCATGTTGAACAAAATTCAGAAGATTTTACCTTAAATACCAAGTTTATGTTGTAAACATGCGTTAGTTAAAGGGGGGAGAAGATCATGGATGTAAGATTATTTCATGTAACACTTGCTTTCGTTTTCTTTCTCTTACAATTATTTTCCCCGGAATCCGTGCAAGCTGATGCAATATCTGTACAAAGCAATCCGATGATAAACGGGACAATAGAGGGAGAAAGCCATATGTCCCCTGAAACAAAAAAGAATCAGGTGTCCTCCGAAAAGCCTAATCTTTCTCCATATCTCCTAGCATTTTTTGTTGCATTCCTTGTATTATTGCCAGTCATTAAATTGATATTTACAATCATAAAACACCTTACGAAAAAGAATGAATAAACAGTCGAAGTAATAATTATCGGAGGGTTCCAAGTGGATTCAAATGTTTCGTTGTTGCTTGCGTTTGGGGCGGGCTTACTGTCATTTATTTCCCCATGCTGTCTACCATTGTATCCATCTTTTTTATCGTACATCACAGGTATTACGGCTGAGGAGGTAAAAAAGGGGCCGCTGGTATTCAGACGTCAAGCTATGTTCCATACCCTGTTTTTTATCACAGGGTTCTCCATTGTATTTGTTGCGCTTGGTTTATCTACCTCGTTACTAGGAAGTCTGTTTTCGGACTATCAGGAATTAGTAAGACAAATTGGCGGCATTCTTTTAGTCTTGTTGGGTCTGATCATGGTGGGCTTTTTTAAAACGGAAATGCTGATGAAAAGTTGGAAGATTGAAGTAAAGAATCGGCCGTTGGGTTATTTTGGTTCCGTTATCGTTGGGGTAACCTATGCCGCAGGTTGGACACCGTGTGTGGGTCCTATCTTATCCTCGATCATTGTACTGGGGGTAACAAATCCAACAAACGCAATATACTATACCCTTGCTTATACACTCGGATTTGCCATTCCTTTTTTCTTGATGACGTTCTTCATCAGTAAAATAAATGCAATTGCAAAGTACTCAGAACGGTTTATGAAGATCGGAGGAGCCTTCATGATCTTATTTGGGATCCTGTTGTACACGAACAAAATGACGGATATCACAGTCTTTTTGATACGACTGTATGGGGGTTTTACAGGATTCTAAGGAGCGATCCTCTTTCAATTCGATTTCGATATTTCCAAATCCAATCTATATCCAATAGGTTACAATTTCACGAATCCCTAACAAGATTAAAATGACACCGGCAACACGGTGTATGATTGACCCCCATCGCTTGGAATGCCGATTGGCGGAGGGATGATTATGTAAACGGATCAATAACCATATTGAAATGAAAAGGGGAACTGCGGTCCCCAAGGCAAAAACAACGGGGAGTATGACGCCAAGGGAACTGGCAAACATAAGTGGAACTAATAAACCGAAAAATAACCAAAACATGGTTGGACAAAATCCTAAAGCCATAACTACTCCAACCGCAAAGGCCGCTTCACCACTATCTTGCCTGCTGGAGAGAGGATGGAGCATTCGAGTTACAAAGCCACGCCCTTTGAAAGGGAAGTGTATAACTCTGAGCAGAAATAGACCCACTAAGATAAATAATGGACCAAGTAATTTGTTAACCCAATCAAATAAGGGAGAAATTGTATCAGAGATGCTGTGACCAAAAGTTAAGATGCAAAAACCTAACACCCAGTAAGCTATTATTTTTCCAAAGACAAAAAAAAGGAACTCCCTTTTTGGTAGGTTGGTATTATCCCCTCATGGTAGACAGTGAAAAAAGACCTCATGGTATGATGAGATCAACACTGTTGACCGGAGGGGA
>NZ_JBYTBG010000061.1:0-21305 GCF_058788915.1 Brevibacillus sp. FW301-21C12A | reverse complement strand
AAATCATTCCTAGCGTTTGTATATGTCGCGTCCATCTTTAAACTAACTCAATAATGAGTTTTCAGACACATCCTAATTTTACAATTATATTTTTATCAACACACATCGATAAGCAAATTTATGCAAAGATTTGACATGGGGTCTTTATGGTTATGAGCGGTTGTAATGACTAAAGCACCTATCATCCCCACCTCCCCATGTCAAACCCAGTTACTAATATGCATAAGTAATTGCTAGAACTTTAAGCACTTTACTATGCAATTTACACTTAGAGGATGGCTGACAAAGTGTACTCATTCTCGAATCACTGTTATTGCCGTCCGAAGATCAGCGCTGCTTACTTTAATCTCCATTTTTAGTCGCTGAACTTCCTTGCGTTGCGCAAGGAGTTCATTCTGTTCCTCCGCTCGGTTGTCTTTTTCTTTAAAAGAAACTGTGGTTCTACTCTGTTTGACCCAGCGTTCAAATACAGATGCACTCAGATCGTATTCTTCCAAAATATCTGCACGCGGTTTTCCATTCTCGTAGAGTTGAACCACCTGTTGCTTGAACTCGTCTGTAAATGACCGACGCTTACGTTTCCTCATGAACATCCTCTCCATTTCCTATCGATGTGATTGAAATATACTAACCATAGTTTTATGGTAATATTTCCCTCGAAACTTGTCAAACTTTATAATAAAGTATACGAACGTGTAATATACCATTTTTTTATGTTATAATTAACTGTCGCCAAAGGCGTGGATTGAAATGTATATTTTATGATACGAGAACCTATCTCTACATGCAGATAGGTTCTACTCCCATTCAAAACATACTCATTTCAAAAACTTGCTGTCATTCTCAACATCCAGACCATATTCCTCGCTGTACGCCGATTCCTTCAACGCCAGTATTTTTCCGTCCATCAAGCTTACGAGCCCATCGTTTTTACTCAGCTGCTCCCGTTCATTTGCAAACAGACTGATCGTATACTGCTGTGCCTTTCGCAGTAGCATCGACAGGTTCTCGATCGTTTCATCGCCATTTAGTTGCGCAATAATCTCTTTTCCTTCCTCTCCGTACGGAACAAGAACGGTTGTTGTCTGGTCATCGATCACCTGAAAGAAATCGGCTGCCGTCCTGTAGCTGTTCACGATAAATAGCGGCAGACTCTCCCTTTTGGATTCTTTGTACGCAAGGTTATATGAGCTGTTGTTCCTGTTTGCCATTAACAGCTCTGTCATGTCCTTCTCTAGCCCGCGAATAAAATAGTTTAAAAGCGAACGCGAACCGAACTCCGTATAAAATTTTCTAAAATACTGCTCCATCGCGTGAACGGATAATAGATTGCCGCCGTGCTGATTGGGATCTTTTTGGAGGTCAATAAGAAATTGTTGCGCCAGTTTTTTACCTACCTTGATTTCCTGCAAACGATCCAAATTCTCCTCTGCATGATCTATGACATACACCTGCTGAATTTCCGTTTTCCCGTGGCGATTGCATCTGCCGGCCGCCTGTGCAATCGAATCCAGTCCGGCCAACGAACGTATCACACAATCAAAGCTGACATCCACACCTGCTTCTATTAGCTGCGTACTAATGCATATCACTTTTTCTTCACGCTGCAAATGATCCCGCACTTGCCCAAGGATGTGGTTTCGATGCGCCGCACACATCGACGTACTCAGGTGGTAGAGCGGAATATCGAGCGTCTCCACTCGCCGATACAATCTCTTAACAACCGTTTTTGTGTTTAAGACAACCAGAATACTTTGGACTTCTTCCGTTTTCTCGGTAATAAAATCAGCCAGCTTGTTCGTGTCAAAAGTTTCATCCGTTGCTTTATCCACAATTTCCACCCGTTTGAAAGCTTCAATGACGTGATCCACGTTTTGAATCATTTCAGAGTCAGCACTGATTTCCAACCGGCGCTCTACAAAATCAAGGGCCGGCTGGGTAGCCGTGCAAAGAATAAGGCTGGAATGACCATGCGATTTCAAAAAGTTCAGCGCATAATTAAACAACGATACACATGAAACCGGAATTTTCTGTACCTCGTCAAAAATAATGACCGACTCGCATAAGTTGTGAAGCCTTCGTATATTTCTGCTTCCCCTGGCATAGAACACATTCAGAAACTGAACCATCGTTGTAAAAATAATGGGTGAATCCCAGTTATCCTTGGCCAGCTTCAATTTTTGCCGTGCATTAATCATGCCATCCTGGGCCTCATCGTCATCGCTCATGTCGTCTATGACGTTGGAATGGTGCTCCAGAATATGTTCGTCGTCCATAAGGATTTTACGGACTTCCTCTGCATTCTGTTCGATAATTGTTGTAAACGGTACTACATAAATAATGTGCTTTTTGTTCTCCCGAATGGCATGCTTGAGCGCATACCGCAAACTCGCCAAAGTCTTTCCCCCACCAGTCGGAATGGACAACGTATAGATACCAGACGGCTTCTCCGCAAACTTGTCACACTGGTCTGACAATTCCTTTCTCAGTTCGTTGATCCGTGTTTTTGCCTCTTCCTTCTCTTGGTAAAATTGAAGCTTTTTCATCAGCCTCTCATAGTATGTATGAAACAGGTCTTGGCGACATGGAGTGGATTCCTCGTACTTGTTTTCCTCAAACAACCTGGTGTTCGTACGATCTGCATCAATTAATGCACTAAACACAAACTTGGTCAGAAACATCAATTTGCTTTCGCTATTCTCTACAGAAGGCTTGCCAAGATAAGCTTCCAGTTCATCGATTGCACGTAACACATATTGATGAAATGCTTGCTCGCTGATTACTTCGTCAAAAAAACGCTGGATCGACTTGTCGTATTCCTTCAACGGTTTATCCCGGACACGATGCAAGTAGGGAGAATCCAAATCCTTATTTAAAAAGTCATGGAGGTAGGAGTGGTGCGAAATGATCGCATTCCCGACAACCTCAGCTAAAATCCAGCTTCCCCTGGAAGGATTCCCGGTATGAAATTTCTGGTATAATAGTCTGCCCCCCGCAGTCGAATGATCGACACTCCCTCTTTTCGGCGCTTCTCCAGGATTTTCCACGGCTTTTATGATGTAGTCTTTAAACTCCTCGGTGTACTTTCCCATGTCATGAAGCATACCCGCCAGACCTGCGATATGCTTGACGCCTATCTTCTCGCCGATCGATTCCGCCAATGCTTTTACTCCCAGCAAATGCTCCGCGACACTTTGTATCTGTTTGTCGCTTTCACGAATATGCGCGATGAATTTCATGATTACCTCCTCCTCTTCATCATTCAGCGATTATCCATACCGAAACGCATCCTGTACCTAGTTTTTTGTAGAACGATGTCAAAATTAATCATATAACACTTTTGGTAAATAGTGTATAACGCTTGATCTATGCATTTCAGGACCAAGGCCGCTTATCTGTCTAGTCGACGGGATGTATTTCTATAGCAAAACTTCATTCAAAAGATAGCTGCAGCCATTTGAGGCCAGCAAAGAAAAGGCAGACCGCGACGACAGCGCTCTATAGGTGTAGTACACACGTCTTTCGTGTAGCCAGAGTAACCTACGAAGTTACGTACAGAGGCTGTCCTCGTTCATGATAACTTATACTGGATAAGAATCTTATCAATACTTATTAATACAAAAAAGACGCCGCCCTAAAAAATAAGGACAACGCCTTGAGCAAAGCTTCTTCTATTTCACACCCCCGCTAGCATGCCCAGCGTCCGTTTCACCGACTGGGCCGAGCGATCCAAAGCTGCTTTTTCTGTGGCAGAAAGCGGCAACTCGATCACGCATTCGACGCCATTGCCGCCGAGAATGGTCGGCACGCCCAAATACATGTCCCGATAGCCGTATTCGCCTTCCAGGTAGGCGATGGATGGCAGGATGCGTTTTTTGTCCTTGAGGATCGCTTCTGCCATTTGCACGACGGAAGCCGCAGGGGCGTAGTAGGCGCTTCCGGTTCCAAGCAGTTCGACGATTTCGCCTCCGCCTTTTCGCGTGCGCTCGACGATGGCCTCCAGCCGGTCGGCAGGGATGATTTTGTCCAGCGGAATGCCGCCTGCCGAGGAATACTGGATCAGCGGAACCATCTCATCCCCGTGTCCCCCGAGGACAAATGCGGAAATGTCTTCAACCGATACGTTCAGCTCCTGGGCCACAAACGTCTGGAAGCGCGCCGTATCCAAAACTCCCGACTGGCCGAGCACGCGATTTTTCGGAAAACCGGTCGTCTGATAGCAGACGTACGTCATGGCATCCACCGGGTTGCTCAACACAATGACGTAACTATCCGCTGCATAACGGGCGATTTTTTCGGATACGTCGCGGATGATCCCCGCGTTTGTCGCGACCAAATCGTCTCTTGTCATGCCGGGCTTTCTGGCAATTCCGGCTGTGATGATGACCAGATCGCAGCCGCGTATCTCTTCATAATCAGAGGTGCCTGTTATACGGACATTGAGCGCCTGCACCGGACTTGCTTGCAGCATATCAAGCGCTTTTCCTTTTGTCGCCTTTTCCATGGAGGGGATATCCACCAATACGATATCGCCAAGCTCCTTTTGCGCCAGCATCAGAGCAGTCGTCGCGCCGGTAAAGCCTGCCCCGATGACCGCTATTTTTCTGCGTGTAAAAGCCATGCCGTTTCCTCCCGCTTACCGCTCTGGCCGGAAATGGTTTATGCCCCCGACTCCGGCGGCGACTGTTCTTGCTCCTTTATCGCTTGCTGGTTGCCCGTTGCCTTTTTTCCTGCGGCTTTCTCCCTGGCTTCCCCTTTGGCCGGATTGCCCGACGGTTTCGCGCTTGTCTTGCTTTCTTCCGTTTGCAAAAGTTTTTTTATTCCGTCATCCGGGTGCGGAATCACATGGGAGGCGATCAGTTCCCCTACTCGCGCTGCTGCCTCCCGCCCGGATTCGACGGCTGCCTGCACAGCGCCGACATCGCCTTCCACATAGATCGTGACCAGCGCCGCATCTGCTTTCTCCTGTTTCACCAAACGGACATCTGCGGCTTTCAGCATGGCATCCGCCGCTTCGACCGAACCGATCAGTCCCCGTGTCTCAATCATTCCCAATGCCTTGGCCAAGCTTTTCACCTCATTTTTCGTCAGTTCCATCGATCACACAGATGCTCTTTCCTTTTTCGCGTGCGGCATCACGGGCCAACGGCGTGACAATCGTCGTTTTGCGAATCCAGATTTTTTCTTCCTTGATCTGCTCGATATCTCTTTGCGTCAACAGTTTTCCCCGAAAAGTGATCCGCTCGCGGGAGGCGCTCGCGGCGAGAGCAGCCAATGGAGCGATTCGCACCCCAAAGCCCTCCAGCGTCTTTTTATAGCTGCCAAGGTGATGGGCATACGCTGGATTCGCGGCCTTGTCCGCGGAAACATCCAGCATCCATTCCAACTCAGCGGACGGGATGAGCGTGATGCGCAAGCCTCGTAAAAGGAGTGTCGACAACATTTGGCTCTCCGGCGTATCGGCAATGCCCAATGCGCCTTTGACAAGCAAATCTTGTGTTGCATCCAGGAAGACCGCATCGCGCACATTTTCCGGAATCGGGGTCGGCGTCAACGGCAGTTTGATGAGATTCCAGTGCTTTTCCAGTTGGTCCAGCCTGCCGTCAGCGGAAGCATTCAGCACGAGAAGATCTGGTCTATTGGCAGACTCCGGCTCCCATTTGCGCAAAATCTCTCTGACTATCGCTTCGATTGTGGCATAGTCCATCATGCTAGACCCGCGTACTTTATCAATTTTCCCGTTGCTCCGGTTGCGATGAAACCGGCGTTTGCCTCATCGGTATCCAGATGCATCTCCAGCCGATAGTCAGGCGAAACGCGGATCAGCACATTTTCAAAAGAAAGCGCGCGTCCACTCTCCACTGTTATGCGCACGTATTCCCCGTCACTCACATGAAAAGCAGCCGCATCCGCCGGGCTCATGTGCACATGGGCTTGTGCGATAATCAGTCCCTCCTGCAAATAAATACTTCCTTTTGGGCCGATGATCGTAACCGGAGAAGACCCTTTAATATCGCCTGACTTCCGCAGGGGAGGCTGCAAGCCCAATTTGATGGAATCGGTTTTGCTGACTTCCACCTGCGTCAAGTTTCTTGCCGGACCAAGCACCCGCACGTTTTCGATGCCTCCCCTTGGCCCGGCAATCATGACGGTTTCCTGAGCGGCAAATTGCCCTGGCTGGGAGAGCGCTTTTATCGGGGTTAATTCATACCCGCTTCCAAACAGCGCTTCCAGATCGCGTCTGCTCAAATGACAATGCCGCGCAGAAACGGCAAGCGGAATCCCTTTTTCCGCTGGCGGCTGTTTCGAAAACTGGCTGACCACTTCTTCCACGATGGATTGGATCACGTTTTCATTCATTTTGTCATCCCTCACTTGAAAAACCGCGGATTAAAGCTGCGGCTTTATTTGCGGCAAAATGCTTTCGATTTCCGCATGCGGGCGCGGGATGACGTGTAAGGAAAGCAGCTCCCCTACGCGCTGGGCGGCGGCTGCTCCGGCATCTGTCGCCGCCTTGACCGCTCCCACGTCACCGCGAACCAACACCGTGACAATGCCGCCTCCGACGTGAACTTTGCCCACCAGATGCACATTTGCCGCCTTGACCATCGCATCCGCCGCCTCGACCGAAGCGACCAGTCCCCTAGTTTCAATCATTCCTAAAGCAGTCAGTTCCATTGCCATCTGCTATTCCTCCCTGCCATTTTTGCATGTCCTGACGCCGCACTTGCCATCAGGACATCCGCCAATTTTTCACTTGTGTCTCCGCCAGCTTCCTTGTGCCGCTATCCGGACGGGGAACGACAGCACACGCGATCAACGCTCCCGTTTGTTTCGCCACCTGTGCGCCAGATTCGACTGCGATGCGGACGGCGCTGCTGTCTCCTTCGATGAAAACCGTCACCAGCGCCATATCGACTGTTTCCTGATTGACCAGCCGAACATCCGCCGCCTTCAGCATGGCATCCACGACTGCAACCGAGGTCGCCAGCCCCCGCGTTTCAATCATCCCCAATGATTTGGTCACGTGCATTACCCACTTCCTGTATCGACCGAATCAATAATGCCGATAATCAACGCATCAATCGGCAGTCGCTTCCCTTCCTGAATAGAAGCGGCAGAACTTCCCGTCGTCACCATGACGTGATCGCCGACCCCTGCCCCGATTCGATCAACGGCAACAAAAGCTGGCTGACCTGGCCGATCCGTTTCTGTTAATCCTGGTTGCACGATCAGAAGCTTCAATCCTGTCAACCCGTCTTCTTTACGCGTCGCCCAAACGCTCCCAATCACTTTGCCAACCAGCATTCACATGCCCTCCCGGATGTTTTTGCGAGGCGATTTCCTATGGCAAAATGATTTCCAGTTCATTGTGGGGGCGCGGAATGACATGGGCAGAAAGCAGCTCGCCTACGCGTTGGGCGGCTGCGCTGCCTGCTTCTGTCGCCGCCTTGACAGCACCGACGTCGCCCGTGACCAAAACCGTGACAATACCGCCACCGACATGGACTTTTCCTACCAGAGTAACGCTCGCTGCCTTTACCATCGCGTCTGCCGCTTCCAGGGAAGCTACCAATCCTCTCGTTTCGATCATTCCGAGCGCGCCATTAATCGCTCCAGCCATGTGCTACTCCCCCTGTTCATTGTTTGGTCAAGATTTGGCCGACCATGTTTTCTACGATTTTGGAAACGTCAGCAGGATTCCAGGAATGAGCCGTCTTTTCGACTTCCTTGAGCACCTGGCGCACCAGCTTTTCCACATCGTTACTGTCAGCTTGCTCCGTGCGTCCCCTATGCGCTTGCTGTGGCACGGGGATGGCAACCTCTCTGATTCCGTGCGCAATTCGTTTGATGTTGTACAAATGATGAGCCGTAATGTTGTCGGAGGAAATATTTCCGCCGTACGATCCGCATCCCAAGGTCAGCGACGGGCGCAAACCAGTCGTCGCCCCTGCCGCCCCGATGGAAGCGAGCGTGTTCACCAAAATACGGGACACGGGCATATCCAGCCCAAACCGGTAACTGGCCTCTTCATCGCTTGTGTGGATCGAACAACTGTGGCCCCGCCCGCCCAGATTCAACAGTTGGATGCAAATCTGCTTCGCTTCTTCCTCGCTGTTTGCCGTATAGAGAGGCAAGATCGGGGCGAGCTTCTCAATCGAAAAGGGAACATCCTTTCCGACCCGATCTTCCTCTGCGACCAGCAGCCGGGTTCCCGCCGGCACGTGAATACCGGCCATTTCCGCGATCGCGTCCGCGGAGCGCCCTACAATCGCCGGATTCAGCTTCCCCTTTGTCGGCGAAATGACGCTCTCCACCCTCGCTTTTTCTGCCGGGTTCAACATATACCCGCCGTTGTGCAAAAGCTCCCGGATCGTCATTTCCTTGATGTTCCGATGAACGACCATGGCTTGTTCCGACGAGCAGAGCGTGCCGTTATCGAATGTTTTGGAATCGACAATCAGCTTGACTGCCTGCTTCACATTCGCCGTCTTCTCCAGGTAGACGGGGCCGTTTCCCGGTCCTACCCCGTATGCCGGCTTACCGGAGCTATAGGCGGCCTTGACCAACGCCCCTCCCCCTGTTGCCAAAATCAGACTGACATCCCGATGCTTCATCAGTTGGAGCGTCGTTTCAATCGATGGCTGGGGAATCCAGCCGATCAGCCCTTCCGGGGCGCCAGCCTCGACAGCCGCGTCATGACAAATTTTCAACGCGGCAATCGTACACGTTACCGCTGAAGGATGGGGACTCGCCACGATTGCGTTTTGCGCTTTTAAGGCAATCAACGTTTTAAAAATCGCGGTCGAGGTAGGATTGGTCGTCGGGCAAATCGCGGCAATGACGCCAAACGGATAGGCGATTTCCACGATTTTGTCTTTGCTGTTTTTGCGGATGATTCCCACCGTCTTCTCATCCTTGATCGATTCGTACACGCCCATGGAGCCTAACTCGTTTTTGAGCTTTTTATGCTCGACAACGCCTATTCCCGTTTCTTCCACCGCGAGCCGGGCCAAAGACGCGGCTTCTTTGTAGGCGGCCTCCGCAATGCTTTTCACAATGCGATCAACCTGTTCCTGGGAAAACGCGCGAAACCTGGCGTGCGCTTCCTTTGCCCGGCTCACCGCTTCCCGCATCTCTTGTATCGACGCCAAATCACGATCAAATGCGCGAATAGGAAACCCTCCCTTCTTTCCACCTGCGAATCCGTCTACTGATTGTATCTGTAAAAAGTGACCTGTCCTCCCGCTTTTGTCCCTTGCATGGATGCTGTAATCTCGTTCCAGCGTTTGAGCTCTTCCCGCGAAAGCGGACGAGGCGCAGCGTCGGCAGCAGGGTTTGCCGCTTTTGTTCCCTGTATAGAAGCCGAGATGTCCTGCCAGCGTCTGAGCTCTTCCGGCGTAAGTGGCTGCGCAGTCGGGCGCTCTTCCAGCTTGGCAAGAACGAGCCTGGTGATCTTTTCTACCAAAACCGAATCCATCTCCTCACCTCCTCGTCCTCATCATGTCCAGCAATTCGCTATAGCTGGTAACAATCAAATCCGCCTCTGCCAAATGAGCGGTTTCGTTTCTGCTGTTCGCAGCAATTCCGATCGTCGCCTTTAAGCCTGCGCTCTTGCCCAGTTGCATGTCGGCATTCGTATCGCCTACGATCACCGTCTGGCCAAGCGCGATGCCATGACGATCTCTCGCCAGATACGCCATGTCCGGATACGGCTTTCCGTTCTGAACCTGATCGCTGCCGATCACAAAATCGAAGTATTCTGCCAGGCCCACTCGTTCTAGCTGCACCCGTGCTTTTTCCGTATCATCCGCCGTCACGACGCCAAGCATCCGCTCTGCTTTCTTCAACTCTGTCAAAAGCTCGCGTACGCCGTGGACGGGTCGGATCGCCGCCGAGCTGTTCTGCTTTTCGTCCGCATACTGGATGCTGTCCCGGGCGAAAAGCACGGCCGAATCCCAAGCCACTCCCTTTTCATACAGGAAGAACGCGATCACCGCCTGCATTTCCCCCAGGCTCGCAATCGCTAACGGACTTTTCGGGTCGACCTCATCCTCTCCCCAAATCCCTACGGCATCTCCAAATTCCGCCAGACTGAACGGGCAATTGGGCATGACCTCGGCGAGATGTCGGTGAATATCGTAAGCCCAAGGAATCCAAATCGACGGCAGGTCGATCAAGGTTCCGTCTTTATCGAACAAAAACGTCTGGATATCTTCCCCGAAAACGGGCATCGGTGCTCCCCTCCCTTCCTTGATTGAAACGAGTTCGATCTCTTTATTCATTTTTGCAGCTCCACATTCGCCGGATGTTGTCTGCTCTCCTGACTGAACTGTTCTTCCGGCGCGTTGACGTTAATATGATTTTTCGCCCAGGCAAAATAGTAAATGATCGCTACGCCAAACACCGAGATACTGACCCAGAAGAACGTCAAATTCGCAAAGAAGCTGGCAAACAAGGCAATGACAGCCAATACAAGCGAGACGATCGGAATGAATGGATACAACGGGGTTTTGTACGGACGGACGAGATCCGGCTCTTTTTTGCGCAGGATGATGACAGACAAGTTCATGGAAATGTAAGACACAAGCGCTCCGAAGGTAGAAATCAAAATCAGATCATTCGGGTTGAACAAGACGACCAGCAGCAAACCGATGATCCCTGGCAAAATGATCGCTGCATACGGAGTCCTGCGTGTAGGATGCAGGTGGGAGAGAAAAGCCGGAAGATATCCTGCTCTGGATAAGGCGAAAATTTGACGGGAATAAGCGAGAATGACACCGGAAAAGCTTGCGATCAATCCAACCAAACCAATCGAGGCTAAAATTTGCGCTAACCAATACGTATTGCCAAAGGTCGCGGCAACAGCAGTCGGCAACGGATCACTCGCGGTGCTCAACTGGTCGATTCCGCTCAAGCCGATCGCAACCGTAGTCGTCAAAACCGACAAAATCAGCAAAGTCACGATTCCTGACAAAATTCCTTTTGGCATATCCCTTTTGGCATCGCGGCATTCTTCAGACAGCATCGGCAACATTTCGATGGCGAGAAACAGCCACATCGCATACGGCAAAGCCGCCCAGACTCCCTCGATCCCGCCCGGAATCAGCGGCGTTCCTTCGGCGCCGAACAAGTTTTCCATAGAAATCTGCGGCAGGCCGACAAAATACATCAGGACAATCAAGCCCAGCGCAATAAAGACGAGGATCGTTTCCAGACTCGCATATTCCTTTACTCCGATAATGTGGACGATCATAAAAAATAAGTACATGAAGGCGGCTGCCAAAATCGGATTGATCGTCGGAAACAGGAAGTTGATATAAGCCCCAATCCCGATCGCCACTACGGGCGCGGCAATAAAATACTCCAAAATCACACCGATGCCTGTCAAAAAGCCGGCGAATGGCCCCATGGCCCGCCTGGCAAACGAGTAAGGCCCGCCTGCATACGGCAAAGCCGTGGACAGCTCGGAGATGCCAAAGCACATGAACAAATACATCACAGCCATCACGCCAATCGCGATCAGCATTCCGATGTACCCCGAAGCCGCCAAACCGAAATTCCAGCCGAAATAGTTTCCGGAAATGACGATGCCGACCCCGATTACCCACAGATGAAAAGCGGACAACGTCTTTTTCAGTTCCAATTGCTTGCTCATACCGTCATCTCCCTCACATTCTTGTTCAAGAAGTTGTTGCAAGGTTAATGTGACTCGAAAATCAAAAGAATCTTTTTGAATATTCCAAATATTGTCTTGCCAAAGCGTCCGTCTGCTCCGTGTATTCACCCCCCAGCTCCCTCGTCGTTTCATTTTCCCGACTGCCGATCCAGGCGATCAGTTGCAGTCTGCGCATCATGATAAACGTAGGGATTTCCAGCTCTTCTTCTTTCGACAGCGCTCGAACTTTGCGATATCCTTTGAGCCAGGCTTGAATCAGGTCAGGCACGTACGGTTTATGCTCGATAAAAGTCAAGGACGATGCCAAATCAAAAAGATACCACCCGAACCCGCTGTCGTCAAAATCAATCACTTTCACTTGTTCGTCCAGGACAAGCAGGTTCGTGTTGCGCAAATCGGCATGAATCAGGCCGAAACGGTTTGCGTCTTTTCCAAAACGGTCCAGCCGGGGCTTGATGATATCCGCTACTTGTTGAAACAGGTGCAGTCTTTCTGGCGTAATCGCTACCCCATCCTGCCATCTGCCCCAGATCGGCCTTTCTCCCAGAATTGTTTCGTAATCCCACGTAGGACGCTTGATCTCGCGAAATGCAGCCCAGTTGTCGATCGCATGCTGATGAAAATGCGCTGAAATTTCACCGATCAGCTCAAATTGTTTGACCAGCTCTGTCTCGTTATGCGCGTCCGGCGCCTCGCCTTCCAGAAAGGTAAACAGCACGCAGCAATATTCCTGGGAGTCGCTGTCCAGTTGCACCGTCTGAATGTATTCGCCGTTTTTTCCTGCGATCGGCAGAGATACCTCGACGGAAGTATCCTGATAGATCGAGCTGATCCAGTGAACCTCCCCCTCGATCTCTGCTTTCGTGTGGTAGCCGGGGCGACATACGCGCAATACGTATTTTTCGGCAGTGGGGACGTTTTTTACCAAATAGGTAGCGTTCTCTGAGTAATTCAACAGATCGACCGTCGCTTGCGACAAGTTTGGATAGGAGTGAATGGCATGTTTGGCAACCTGATGAAAAACTTCCACATGCTCTTTCCACAGCTCTGCACTTGAATGGCTCATCTTCCTGCACTGCCCCTTCCTAAAATGGGATGATAACGGACAAACCAAACCTTTTACACCAAAGCACGCGCAGCTTGTCTGATGCTCAACTCGCAACGGGACAATAGTTCATCGCAATAGTTCTGGTCGCACAGCAGCCCTGGCTTGAATTGCAGCACTTTCGTGTCGAGCATCGAGTAGATCGCCCATACGCCATTGTTATAGAGCGCGCGCATGACCTGTTTTGCTCCCTCAGGCTGCGCAAACTCCAGCCCCATCACTACGCCCAACTGACGAATCCCGACGAAAAAGTCGGCATTTTGCTTTTTGATCGTTTCCAGCCCTGCGCGCAAATACCGGGATACGTAGTCGACGTTTTCGATGACTTCTTTTCGCTGGGAGATTTCCAATACTTTCAACGCTACGATACAGCCCAGCTCGGAACCGCCGAATGTCGAGATGTGGGCAAAGCCGTCTTCGTTCATCCATTGTCCTGCTCTCTCGCTCACGACCGTAGCTGCAATCGGATAAATCCCGCCGCCAAACCCTTTTGCCGTGACCAAAATATCCGGCTCTACGCCATAGTGCTCGATCCCCCACAGCTTTCCTGTACGCAGCAAGCCCGTCTGCACCTCGTCGGCTATGTACAAGGAGCCGTACTTTTCGCAGAGCTGCTTCACCGCATACAGATAGCCTTTTTCCGGCAGCGGGAAGCCGTATGTGGCCGGAATGGTTTCCATAATGACGCAGGCGACATCTTCACGGGAAAGCGCGGCTTCCATAGCCTGGACATCATTAAACAGCACATGGATAAATTCCCCCGGCGCTCCTTCTCCCAAAAACGGCCGGGAATAACGCTCATTCCCCAGCGACACAGCCAATCCGGTATGACCGTGATAAGCAAATTTGACGGAGACGATTTTTTTTCGTTTCGTCGCGTACCGGGCGCATTTCAAAGCTACATCAATCGCTTCCCCTCCTCCGCTGGAAAAAATCGAATACTTCAGACTATTTGGCGTGCACCCTCCGAGTTCTTCGGCGAGCTGCGCACGCGTGATCGCGGGAAAATGATGATTCCCGATATCAAATTCATCCAAAGCATTTTTTAAGGTAGAAATAATTTCGGGATTCCGGTGCCCAAGGTTAAATGTTCCGCCATTTAAATGAAGGTCCATCAGTTGCTTCCCGTTCATGTCGTACAGGTAGTAACCTTCCCGCTTTCCGATGACCAGATCGATCCCGTCTTTTTGCCATTGCCTTGTTTTTCCCGGGTTCCACCACTGGACGGACTTTTTGAGCACAGCGTCTTTATCACCGAATCTAAGCATTCGTCTTCTCCCCATTTTCAGCAGTTTTTTACGGCCAAAAGCTGGCCTCTTTACATATCCTCGGCAATCAAAAGCTCGATCTCTTTCTCGGCCAATATTTTTTTCCATTCTTCCGAGCAGCTTTTGTCAGTGATAATCATGGACGCATCCACGAGAGGACAAATGTAGGCGAAATCGGTTTTTCCAAACTTCGTATGGTCAGCCAAAACAATGACCTCTTCCGCACGCTCCATCATTTTGCGGGAAATGTTGGCCCCGTCCAGGTCGTAGTCCGTAATGCCGTCGCTCATCGAGATCCCGCTTGCAGAAATAAATACTTTGTTGGTCTTCAGACGCTCCAGCATCCTTTCCGCGAGAGGGCCGACAGCCGATTTTTGAACGCGCTCCACTTCCCCGCCGATGAAAATAATTCTTCCCTTGAACACTTCGAGAGCCAGAAGCAAGACCGGGATGGATTGGGTAATGATGGTGACGTTCTGTTTGTCCGCCAAAAAACGCACGATCTCCAGCGTGGTCGTTCCATAGCCAATCATGATACTGTCGCCGTCCTCGACAAGCTCTGCTGCCGCTTTGCAAAGGGAGCGTTTCTCTTTTTCGTTCATGGCCGCTCGCTGTTCAAAAGGTTTATCCCAGGAAGAAGTTTTCTCTTTTACAGCGCCGCCATAAACTTTTCTCAGCATGCCTTCTTTTTCGAGCTTATCCAGATCGCGCCGAATCGTTTCGCCAGAGACTTGAAGGATTTCCGCCAGTTCACGGACCTGTACTTTCCCGTCTCTTTCCAATGTTTTTAAAATTGTTTTTTTACGATCCTCAAATGATAGAGACATGACTTCATCACCTGCTACGTTTTTTCCACACGGCCACAGTTGGAGCATCCGCTTTATTCTTTGTTGATTAATGTGGAATTGCATTGATGATAACATTGTCTATTTATTACAGTCAACGTCTCTCGCTCTTGTTGTCCCCAACGCGTGTAGCTGCGCTGCCGTTCCAGTCTGCAACAACAACTGCCTCATCCGCCACGGATCATCCTCACGACTCCTTTTCCGTTTTTTCGCATGATTCCACTCTAGAAGATGATGATTCCACAAAAATTGTTCAGTATTTCCTGCACTTCAATGTTGTATGTTGATTATTCATGTGGTTTTGACAAGATAATATCACGCCCGTTTTACCTCGTCAATATTTTTAGAAAATTATAAATTATACAAAATCTGTTGTTGCTCTCCTCTCTGACTCCTGGCAACCAACGCCAGTGACGGCAAGCAACAACCAGCCATCTCTATGACCTGAATACAGGCGCCTGGGTTCTTTACCGTTCAAAGACAGGCTTGCTGTTGCCTCGCAGACAAACGGGGATCATGAGCTTGCTTTACGCCCGACTTGTGAAAATGTATATTGGAAAGCGACGGTACAAGGCCGATCGCGTTGAAGAATGGTGGTGAATGATGGCATGGCGAATTTCTACGAAGAGCTGGCGCAGGACCTCGCGAAAGTAGCCTTGGAGGTGCACGGCGTCTACCGGACGAAGCTTGCGGGCGGGATGATCTACGACGGCCATGTCAACCAGCCGACAACCAAGTGCGCTGTCATCGTCTGCTTGCGGGGACAGGCCGAATTTCGCTTCGATGAAACCGAACGATACACGCTGGAGCCGGGCAAGGTGCTGCTCGGCGGGCTGAACAAGCGGCTGGAAATTCAGACTGCCCCGGACGGATTCGAATACTGCCTCGTGCACTACTTGCCCGTCAGTCCGCATGGGGAAGATACGCGGCGATTGACAGACGTGTCCTTGCTCCATGCCCCGCTTGACCCCGAGTTGCATCAACTGCTGGAGCAACTGCTGAAGACGGCTTCTGCCCCAGACAGCATGGGCCTGCTGGGTAAAAAAACGCTGTTCTACCACCTGCTGAACAAGGTGTTGCAGTCCGAACGCCTTCATCAAAACAAAGACAGCCATGCGTTGATCGACGAGGCGATTTTATACATTCAGGAAAATTATGCGCAGCCGCTTTCGCTCGGCCATCTGGCCAACCGCTACGGCATGAAGGCGAAATACTTTTCCTACCTGTTTCACAAGTACGTGGGAATTGGCCCGATTGACTATTTGATCCAGTACCGGATGAATCGGGCGCACGAGTTGCTATTGACAGGACAATTTTCCGTATCCGCCGTCGCCAAAAGCGTTGGCTATCTTGACGCTTACTACTTCAGCAGGCTGTTCAAGAAGCACAAAGGCGTTTCACCAGGCCGCATAGGGCTGTACCTCAGAAGAAATCGTCCATCGTAAAGTCGGGAATTCCTCCATTTTCATGGGGCAAGGAACGTGGTACATTCATATTTGTCAATGAGAATCATTATCAAATGTGATGCACACAGAAAGGATGCCTGACGAGGAATGCGAATAAAGTCATGGGCTATGATGGTCAGTCTGTTATGTTTGATTTTGCTGCTTGGAGCTTGTTCCGGCGCGAACACCCCGAATCAGAACGCATCGGGCGGCGACCAGAGCGCGAAAACGAGCCCGTCTCAGGAGCAGCAAGCCCCGGCAGCGACGTCCGGGGCGACATCCCCGGAGCCCGCTGCGTTCCCCCGTACGATCAAGGACGCGAACGGAGACGTGACGATTGAAAAGCAGCCGAAAAAGGTTGCCGTCGTCCATTGGGGGTACGCGGATTCCTTGCTGCTGTTCGATGTTCCGTCGGTCGCGCTCGCGCTGCCGTTTACCGAAAAACAGTCCGTGCTGCATTCGGACAGCTACAAGCCGTATGTAGAGAAAGTGCAGGAGCTGAAAATCGTCGGCGAAAACACCCAGGTGAACATGGAGGCGCTGCTCGACTACGCTCCCGACCTGATTATCGCCGGCAATGACGTCAACAAGGAGATTTTGGCCTCCCTGCCGCAAATCGCGCAAACCGTCGTGATCGACGAGCAGACGATCAACGTCTGGTCGGACTGGCAGTCGCTTGTCACCAAGTTCTGTGAAATTTTGGGCCAGGAAGAGACAGCAAAGCGCTATATTGCCGACTATCAGGCACAGTTGCAAAGCGCCAAGGAAAAGCTGGCGGGCCTGGACGGAACGGTGGCCTTCGTGCAAGTTCGCGACAAAGCAGTGTGGCTGCAGGGCACGAATTATTTGAAGCCTTATTATGAAGGCATGGGCCTGAAGCCTCCGACCTCTGCCAATCTGGATATGCAGGAAGGGGCGCAAATCACCCTCGAAGGTTTGAGTGTGCTGAATCCCGACTATTTGTTCCTCGGCTATTTCAATTACAGCGACAAGACCATCCCCGCCCTGACGGATGAGTGGGACGACACAGCGGTGTGGAGCAAGTTAAAAGCCGTGCAAAACAAGCATGTGTACGGAATCAACGGCGAGCTTGCCCTTGGGTACGGCCCGATCGGGAATATGTATGGGGTTAAAGCGGTGCTTGAGGCGTTGGGGAGATAGAGAAATTGGGATGTAGGAGGTAGTAGGGAAAAGGCTGTGGCGTTTGCCGTGAGGGGGCGCTGCGGCCTTTTTTGCGTTGGTTCAAAGGCACGGAAGCGACAGCCGATAAGGGCATCCACTCTCGTAACTATTGGTCATAACCGGGAGATCATAGGCTACAGATGTAGAAACTTCATCAGCAGCTTCAATTACTCCTCCTTGCCCAAAACCAATCATAACCATGGATTCCTTTTCAGGAAAAACATAACCCTTCATTGGCAAATAACGTGCCGCTAGCTAGGTCAGCCTCCGAATCTATGCTTATTCATCTTTATTTGGATAAGGTGTAAACGCCCCATCTTGATTAAGAATGGGGACTATTTTGCTTACGTCAAATTCAGACGCGATCGTTACATCATCCTGGTAGCCCATTGCAATCAATTCCTGACCAGAGCCCGTTTTAACAAGCCACTGTGGAAGCTTGTCTTTCATTTGCATCAAATACTACGACAGCAGTTAAGGCTTCTGGAGACAATCGCTGCTCTTCCAATTGGCTTAAAATTGCTCCTGCTGCCATCAAATCCTCAAATGCCGGGCGCAAGCTCCCGTCTGGGGCCATCTTTCGCCACAAGCAATTACCGACACAACCCCCTCACTTTGCCTTGCAAAACTGGCTACTGCCGATACATTCCTCAAGCATCCCGCCACGACTGTTGCTTTTGACTCTCTCGCAAGGAATGAACACGTCGCTCCATTTGGAGAAGGCAGTACAATCCGACTCCCAAACGGTATCGTTGAAAGCTCATACGGTGAAAGCGAGATCGGTTCGCCGCGTTTGCCTGCTACTATCGCATTGACTTGATCTGCGTACTCACCAGCTGCCTTTCCTTTTGACGGGTATGGAAAGACTGTTCCTCCTCGATTCAATACAACATCTACACATGTCGTAAAGGAAAGAACATCAATAATCACCACGATATCCGATAGAGCCGCTAGTGTCCTTACTCCTTCATACCCCCAATCAAAGCGCACATCTGCGCCAGTTTGTTGGAAAAAAGTTAAATCGTCCATTTTCCTCTCCTTTTTCCCCGAATATCAAATTACGGTAAACAAAATACACAGTAAAGATGGACAAGCTTTTTACTTGCTGCGTTGCCCATTGGATACGAAAGCCAACGCATAGTTGGACCAAGATTGATGGGCGATGACCTGCACTTCCGGTCACTCTGCAAAATGGCGGACTACGTTACACACCCTTCCATTCTCCGCTCAGATTAGCACGACTGTTCTGATTACTCAAGGAGTCGATGCTACAATCCTTTTCTGAACGGCTAGGTCACTCTACAATTCCCCCCATGAACGTGTACGGACACGCTCAAAGTTTTGCCGATAAAGAAGCCTGCGCGCAATTCTCGATTCAATCCATACTGTATACAAAATCGACCAAACTGTGATGATCCTTAGGAAGCGGGTAATTTTCAAATACATTGCTTAGATTCTTTGTAGCCATATCATAATAAAAAAGTCCATACTGGTTATTGGCATCCCTTCCTAGAACAAACAAGCCTTCCGTATTATCCCTCGGGTAAAAAGTTTTCACTTCCTTAATACCCGGAACATCAAAATCTTCGACCTTTTGACTGTCGATATACAATATTTTTAGCGTCCTGGGTTTGGACGAACCCATAAATGGATCGTATGTCATTAAGATTCTATTTCGATCAAGCTGCCTGGTGAGTCTGATTTCAAATTGGTCCGTATGGTAGATCGGCTGATAATGTCCAAAATCCAAATCCATCAAATAGAGTGTTTTTGGTCGAATATGTGTAACTTCCGTAACTTTACGTGTTCTCATTTCGGAATCGGAAGCAGTAAGGCTTAATAACTTCTTCGTCGTATAATTATAGGACAACGAGAAACACCAGGTGTCATCGTCGTCTGGATTTAGATAAGTAAATTCTCTCGTCGTCCGATCAAAAATAGCCGGTTGAGTAACGGTAACGAATTGCGGTGCAACGTTTGTAATCATTTTGTTATCTACTATAAACAAATCATTGAAAAGAAACTTGCCAAAGGTTAATTGTTTTCTTTCTTTCGTTTTTAGATTATATTCATACAAATTATCAACTTCGTCACCTGTAACGCTATCGCTAAAATACACTTTATTGTTCCGAAGATCTGCAAAAGCCACCGGATACCCAGGATCTACAGGAACCCTCAAGATTTCCGACATTTTTTGATCCTGAATCGAATAAAGGTACAACACTAAAGAAACCCCGTCAGCATCATTTTTTCCATTATTATAAACTGTAGCTGTTATGTGCAAATATTCCTTTAATTCTCTTTTTGCATTACCCTCAAGTGTATGTTGATTTATAGCAATGATAGCTAAAATAATAACAACGATGATGCTGCCAAGCGTTATCATTCTCTTTTTCATATTCAAACGTTACTCCTAAGCTAAAGATTTTGAATGATATCTTGTTGGAGTGGTATACGCCATTACTTCTAAAAGAACAGCGTATATCAATGAAAAAAATTAAATCTTAACAACATTAATGGGCATGTCGGCTCGCGGTTAATAAAAGACTATCTAGGTATGCTCTGATCCGAAAATCTCTTATGGTAATACCGTACATTAGGCACTGAAGTATCTCTTGTATTCCCCGCAACCGTTTGCAAATTGCTTAATCCCCAAATATCGATAATAGCATCAGGCAAAGTCCCTACAGATGCCTGATAAAAAGTAAAGGCTTTATCTGTATCTAAATTTCTTATTGTAATATCCTTATCTCCCTTTTTAGAATAATCATACTCTTTATGAGTAGCACAATCATAGTTTTTCAGCTTATTATCTCTATTGCCGATTGAACCAGTAAAATAAGTCGCTCTGCCTGTTCCTAGAAAACTGTCGTCACCAGCCTGATACGTCAATACGTTTCGATCATCCTTCCCCCATTTCCACTGAACATTGCTAGCAGCACTGGGAACCGCTTTTTTCGAATTGGCATTACGATTCAGTGCTGAAACCGGCTCATTATGAAGGGAATAACCAGAAGGATCGTTTTCATCCGCATAATAAATGTTGTTTAGTTCGCCCGTAACTTCATCGTAAACTACTTTCATTCCCGGATAAATTTCAGGTAGAGGTGCTTGAATATAATCGCCCGCCACACTCATTTGAAACGCTTTTATTGCCAATTCATTCTCAAGCTCAATCTGCCTGGCTTCTTCTTCTGTCGCATCTTCAGGAATTTTCGCAATATGCGGTCCATCCAAATTCCTGGAAACTTGTCTAACATCGAAATTGGGATACCCGCCTTTTTCTACGACAATCTGAAGATTATCATCATAAATCAATACTGTGCCAGGTAACATGTACTGCGGAATCGTATTGTCCTCACGAGCAGATACTTCAACCGAACTCAAAAATAACTCAGCCGACATGGCAACAACTAAAAATGCAGGTAACTTTCTTTTCATAAAATGATCCCCTTTCTAAAAAAATCCGCACTTACGGCTGCTTGAGTAGACAAAATGGTAAAGTCGCAGCGTCGATCAGCAAACGTTCCACCTCACTCCTTTCCTCCTTTTATGGTTCATGCAGAATTTTCTCCACTCTCTTCCAGCACTTCTGTCGCACTAGTTGCCAGTCATACAAGTTTTCGGAAGTTGACTGCCATTTTCGGAATAGCTGCAATCCTGTACCAAACGGTTTATAGGTGACTTGTATATTTGTAAAATATTTGATTCATCACCATAACCCGTGCTAGACATTGAAAAAACGTAGATGTTCCTCTATCGTGAAAGTTGTCCTGACCA
>NZ_JBYTBG010000060.1:0-21492 GCF_058788915.1 Brevibacillus sp. FW301-21C12A | reverse complement strand
TCCCCTCCGGTCAACAGTGTTGATCTCATCATACCATGAGGTCTTTTTTCACTGTCTACCATGAGGGGATAATACCATCTGTTTCTGATGACAGTCAGGCTTTTTGTTTTGGCATAAAGGGGCGAAGAGCAGGTAGGCTGAGGCAGGAGAGGAGTCTTTTCCTTTTCATGCGCTCGCTAGTGCTTTTCCTGCCCTTTCCCCGCTCGCTGCTGCCTCGCCCTCGCCAAACCGGCTACTCCACCTGGATGCGATCTCCCCGCGTGGTCGGTTGCGAAATGACGAGAAACTCCACGTCTTCGCCGCTCTCGTTTTTCATCTGATGCCGTGCTCCCGGCGGCACTTCTACTCCTTCCTGCGGGCCGATCTCGTGGCGAACGCCCTCCACCTCCAGAACAGCCTGTCCAGAGAGCACAAAGAA
Source organism: Brevibacillus sp. FW301-21C12A (assembly GCF_058788915.1). NCBI lineage: Bacteria > Bacillati > Bacillota > Bacilli > Caryophanales > Paenibacillaceae > Brevibacillus > Brevibacillus sp. FW301-21C12A. The sequence goes on along the minus strand of NZ_JBYTBG010000060.1, from coordinate 21,074 downwards.
AAATTGGCGGGAGCGCTCGTGGTAGTGGCGCACCTCAGCCGTTTCTCCCGGCATCCGCTCAAAAATGACGCTCAGCTCCGTCCCCTTGACCAGATGCCAGCCGTCGCAGTGGTCGCCCCATATGTAGTGCTCCGCATTATGCTTGCTGATTTTCACCATCGCTCGCCTCCTGTTTTTGCTTCTCATCATGACATGCACACGACCAGCCCGCAAGCGTTTCTTTACTTTTTACGGGCGCTATGTTAAAATGTCATCATAACGCAAATGAATATTCGCTTTGTTAATGGAGGAGCCTGTCATCATAGGGTTCTTTTTGTCTTTTTTCAGCCGACAAAAAGAAAACCCCGTGATTACGGGCTCTTTTTGCATCTTACACACAGATTAAAGGGGGAAACCGCATGCTTATTTTTCAACTGGCTGTCATCCTGATCGCCTCCAAAATCGCCGGAGACATCAGCGTGCGCCTCGGACAGCCGTCCGTTTTGGGGAAACTGCTGATCGGGATCGTGCTCGGCCCAACCGTGCTCGGGCTGGTGACCGACACGGAAATTTTGAAAGAAATCAGCCAGATCGGCGTCATCCTGCTCATGTTCATCGCCGGACTGGAAACCGATATCGACGAGTTCAAGCGCACCGCGAAGTCCTCCACCAGCGTTGGCGTGGCCGGCATCATCGCGCCTTTGGCACTCGGCTACGTCGCCGGGATTACGATGGGGCTTTCTTTGTTTGAGGCTCTCTTTTTGGGACTGTTGCTCTCGGCCACCAGCGTAAGCATCTCTGTACAGACGCTGAAAGAGTTGGGCAAGCTAAAATCGAGAGAGGGCGCAACTATCATGGGGGCTGCCGTCATTGACGACGTGCTCGTCATTTTGGCGCTGGCGTTTTTGATGAGCTTCGCTGGCGGCGATGTGAACCTCGGCCTGGTCATTGCGAAAAAGCTCGCGTTTTTCGCAATCGTGATCTTGCTGTCCTGGAAAGTCGTCCCGTGGGTGTTGCGTAAATTCGCGCCGCTGCAAGTCAGCGAGTCCGTGATCTCCGCAGCCCTGATTATTTGCTTCCTGTTCGCTTACTTTGCCGAGTACACGGGCGTTGCCGCCATTATCGGCTCCTATATTGCGGGTGTCGCGATCAGCCTCACCGGCTACAAGCAAGAAATCACCCACAAGGTAGAAACGATCAGCTACGCCGTCTTTGTGCCCGTCTTCTTCACCTCGATCGGCGTCACCGCCCAATTTTCCGGGATCGTGGAAAATCTGTGGCTGATTGCGATGTTGAGCGTGATCGCCATTGTTTCCAAGCTGGTCGGCGGTGCCATCGGCGCAAAACTCACCGGCTTCCCTTGGAAAAATTCGCTCGCCATCGGCGCTGCCATGATATCGCGTGGCGAAGTGGCGCTGATTATCGCGGCGATTGGTTTGGAAAACAACCTGCTGTCTGACGACATGTTTGCCGTCCTGATTGTCGTGGTTCTGGTGACGACGATTGTCACCCCGCCGATGATGAAATGGCTGTTCGCGGACAAAAACACGCAGGAAGAGCAACTTTTGATGAAAAAGAACGCATAGGCGACAAGCCGGGCTGTTCCACGTCAGATGACGTTGGAGCAGCCTTTTTCATTTGGACATCCTTCGCAATCTGTGCCGTTTCGGTTTATGATGGAGAAAAATGGTTCCCGAACACGCAGGAGCTTTTTTTCGCTGCTGTCAAAAAGGATCAGACCATGCAAAGGAGGGTGCCCGGCATGAAAGTCGTCGTAGCGCCGGACTCTTTCAAAGGAAGCCTCACTGCCAAGCAAGTCAGCGAAGCGATTCGCGCAGGCATACGTCGCGCCGATCCGCACGCCGATATCGTCGCCAAACCGATGGCAGACGGCGGAGAAGGTACGCTGCAATGCCTTGTCGACGCGACTGATGGGAAAATCATGACGGCCACCGTCAAAGACCCGCTCGGCCGACCTGTTGCCGCCGAGTTCGGCATTCTCGGCGACGGCGTTACCTGCGTGATCGAGCTGGCTGCCTCTTCCGGCCTGTATCTCATCTCCAAAGCGGAGCGCAACCCGCTTCGCACCACTACCTACGGCTTCGGGCAACTGATCGTAGCTGGCCTCGACCTGGGCTGCCGCCGCTTTATTCTCGGCCTCGGCGGCAGCGCTACGAACGATGGCGGCGCGGGCATGCTGCAAGCTTTGGGCTACAGGCTGCTCGACCAGGCCGATCAGCTCTTGCCCTTTGGCGGGGGAGAGCTTTCCCGCCTGAGCCGCATTGATTGCAGCCAAAAAGACAAGCGGCTCGCTGAATGTCAGTTTGTCATCGCCTGCGACGTCACCAACCCGTTTGTCGGTCCAAACGGCGCTTCCCACGTATTCGGCCCGCAAAAAGGGGCCACCCCGGAAATGGCGCTCGCGCTGGACGAGCATTTGCGCCATTTTGCAGACGTGATGGAGAAAAGCCGGGGAATCGCCATTCACGATCTGCCGGGAACAGGCGCTGCGGGCGGTGTGGCAGGGGCGCTTCTCGCCTTTCTCGGCGGCGAGCTGCGGGCGGGGATTCAGATTGTCATGGAGACAACCCGCCTCGCTTGCGCCATGCAGGGCGCCGATCTCGTCATCACCGGAGAAGGCCAGGTGGACGCGCAAACCGCCCGAGGAAAAACTCCGTGCGGCGTAGCCCAGCTCGCGCAGCAATTCGGCATCCCCGTCATCGTGCTGGCGGGTTCCATCGGCGAAGGGATCGAAGCGTTGTATGAAAAAGGCGTCACCGCCGTCGTCAGCATCGCCAATCGGCCGATGACGCTGGATGAGTCCATGCGGGACAGCGCGGCGCTTCTGGAGCAGGCGGCTGAGCAGGTTATGCGGATTTGGGCTAGTCGGAGCGGTTCATGAGGACTGGGGCGTGGGGGCAGGTGGTTGGTTGGCTTTCGGAGTTAGTTCGGTTGCGGCTGCACAGTCGGCTTGGTTGTGGCTCCACTGCCAACTCGACTGCCGTTCCATTGCCCCACTTGCCTGCCCTTCCCCGCCAAAAAAGCTCTCCCACAGCAACATGCTGCCAAGGGAGAGCTTTTCGTCGTCTACTTCGTTTCCCGATGCAATGTATGGCGCTTCAGGCGGGGCGAATACTTTTTCAGCTCCAGCCGCTCCGGATTGGTTCGCTTGTTTTTGGTCGTGATGTAGTTGCGATCTCCTGTTTCGGTGCATTGCAGCGTAATGTTGACGCGCATGTCGATTTCCTCCTTTTTGTCTTACACTTGCATCTCTACGACGGTGCTGGAAGTGGGTAGCGGGTCAGGCAGCTTGGCCCAGTCCGAACGGTACTCCTCATCCGTCAAGAGACAAGCATCCAACTGCTCTGTCACCGCTTCCCGGTCCAGGCCGATGCCGATGAACACAAGCTCTGTCATCCTGTCCCCGTGCTCCGGGTCCCAGGCGCGCTGCAAATCTGGTTCTTCCGCCAACAGCGCTTGCCTTTCCTCGGCAGGCAGCGCAGCCGCCCAAAAGCCTGCCGTACCGACCTCGATCGAAGGCCCTGCCTGGCTGAGCGTCATAGCCAGATCGTTGCGCGTCGCCAGCCAGAAAAAGCCTTTGGCCCGCACGACATCCTCCGGCCAGGCCGACAGCCACTCGCCAAACCGCTCGGGGTGAAACGGCCTGCGCGCACGATAGACGAAGGAAGAAATGCCGTACTCGTCCGTCTCTGGCGTATGCTCTTCTTTTTGCAGCTCGGCGATCCATCCTGCCGACTGGCTGGCCGTTTCAAAATCAAACAGTCCCGTATTCAAAATCTCATGCGGGTCCACCTGTCCACGCACCGCCCGAATAAAGCGGGCCTTTGGCTGCAATTTGCGCAGCACTGCCTCCAGTTGCTCCAGCTCTTCCGGGTCTACCCGGTCGCATTTATTCAAAATGAGGACGTCGCAAAACTCGATCTGATCGATCAACAGGTCGACCACTTCCCGAGTATCGTCCTCCCCCACTGCCTGATCCCTGTCCAGAAGACTTTCTCCCGAGGAAAAGTCATGCCAGAAACGGTACACATCTACGACCGTCACCATCGTGTCCAGCCGGGTCAAGGCAGACAGGTTGATGCCGTTTTCCTCGTCGACATACGTAAAGGTCTGGGCGACAGGAACAGGCTCGCCGATCCCCGTCGATTCGATCAGTATGTAGTCATACCGTCCTTCGCGCGCCAGCCGCTCCACTTCTGTCAGCAAATCCTCGCGCAGCGTACAGCAGATGCAGCCGTTCGACATTTCCACGACCTTCTCGTCTACGCGGGAAACGCCCCCTCCTTGCGCTACCAATGTGCCATCCACATTCACTTCGCTGAGGTCGTTGACGATGACGGCGACGCGCATGCCTTCCCGATTGTTCAAGACGTGATTGAGCAATGTTGTTTTTCCTGCCCCCAGATAGCCGCTCAGGACGGTTACCGGGATTCTTTTATCGGTCATAAGCTGATCTCCTTTGCGCTACAAAACGTAATTATTACGATTTAATAAACATGCTAACGCAATGCTCTTTCGCTTGTCAAGACAAATCGTAATCATTACGTTTAAACACAGTAATGATGAAATAACCCCACCCCCGCTCTTATTTCTTCGTTTGCTATAATCAATTTATGTCGCAATGGAAAGTAGGAGCAGATGTGACTTTATACGGATTTTACACAGATGAATCAGGAAACAACGGCTTCAATGATATGAGAAATCAACCCGTTCTCTGCTACGCGGGCATCCTGGTCCCCATCCATTACCAGGTGCATTTGCATCATGAGGTCCAGAAAATCAAAGACAATCTGGAAAAAGATATAAAGGCCACCATTCACGGCATACCCGCTGAGCAGTTTCCACATATCGACTTTTTTAAAAAGTTTGAAATCCACGGAAAGGCGTTTATTGACGGTGAAAATTTCTACTATAACTTATCGGATCGCCAACGCTTCAAAGTGGTGGAAGAGTTGTTGTCTTTAGTGAAGGCTTCAGAAGTAAAGGTAGTGGCTGCTCTAGTCAACAAACAGCTTTACCAGACCCAGACACGTGAAACCAACCATAACCGTATGCATATCCATGCGTATACGGAACTTGTTCGCTGCCTTTCCAACGAGCTGAGCCGTGCTGACTCGTATGCGTTTGTCATTTGTGACGACGGCAAGCCGAGCGAGCTCAACCATTTTCGTGACGCGCTGCGAAATCCGGTCAATCGCAGGGTGTATCCCGACCTTCAGGTAAAGCTGTCGCACGATCATAATGGAAACCTGATCCAACTGGCTGATATGATTAACTTCATCACCTCTGTTCATTTCCGGCATCGTTACGGCTTCCCTCCGCGAAAACGACACCAGGCCGCCATCCTCGATGTGTATGCGCGACATCTGGACTCCAAGCTCATCATCTGGGAATACAAATAAAAAAGAGGAGGACGCACACAACGTGCGAACTCCTCTTGTCGGTCGTACACAACGTGCGACCTATTCCTACCCTATCCAAAATCACCGGACGATATGTCAGAATAAATTAAGACATTCTGTTCATAGGTCAATGCATGAGCTACGTACAGAATGCCTTAATTTTCATGTGGATTTAGTCGTACACAACGCGCGAGCAAATCCACATCTATAATTGTACGTTTACGAAAGGAAGTTGTCAAGCATAACGGAGAAAAAAAGGCTTCGCCCATCTTTTTAGCGAAGCCTTCGCTTCACTTGTGTCGATCCTTACGCTACTTCACCCGCTTCATCGCCACCGCTTCCCCATACGCGCCGATGACCGGCTGATACAGGTTGCGGTTGTTCAACTGGTCCTGGCTCACTACCGGGGTCGGACGATTCATTTTCCATGTAATCTGGCTGTACACATTGCCTGTGGCGGTCGGCATCGTGACCAAAATATCTTTGACCTGGTCGTTGTTGCTGTCAGTCACGTGCAGCTTCGGCAGCAAACCTTTGTCGCGCGTGCCCACCGAAATGAACGTCTGTTGGTTGTCTTTCCCTTCGCGAACCACAACGCGCAAATTCTCGGCCGTCTGGTTCATCGACATGCCCATCTTGTCGCCTACCAAAAAGATGTGGTCTTTGATACCGTCGCCTGTCACATCTGCGTATTTCGTATCCAGCACAAATGTACTGTCGCTTTTCATGCTGAACCCGCTATTGATCGAAACATCCGGCGAAGGCAAGTTGTCGACATCGGTTTTTTCCACTGTTACCCCGAGCAACTGCGGCTTTTGGTCCACGATATTCCACACGCTGGTTGCCACGGCAATATGGTCCTGATTGTTTACTCCCCAAATATTTTGCTTGCCCATCCAGCGCAGATTGCCTTTGGCGTCGCGAAATGGCACCAGCTCCACGAGCTTTTGCACGTAGCCGTCCGTCGGCTTTTGCAGCTTGCCGTTGGCCTGATAAATCCCTTGATTCAGGTACGTTGTTTTATTGGCAGACAAATCAAACGTGCTGACTGCTTTTGTGCGCAAATTCGTTACTTTCGCTTGAAACCCGTCGGTAAACTGAACGGAAAACGGAATGTTGTGCTGCGGTTGCAGCAGGACAACTGGAGCATACGTTTGTGACTGTGACGGAAGGGCATTCGCATGAACCGGAGAGGCCCCCAGTCCTGATGTCATGAGAATAGCGCCGCTACATACGATTGTTGCCATCGTTCTTTGCCAAAGTTTCATGATATTCTCCTCCTATGTAATTGGGCATGCTATTTCTTTCCAGATTGTTACACCCGTGTCTTTCCTTCCCTCTCTTCTCTCTAAACGAGATGGACAGGTCAAATGTTGCTAGTAAATAATTCCTAAGTTTTCTCGCCATTTTTACCGATTTGCAACAACTTCGCCGAAAAGGCAGGCTACAATAGAGTCAAACGGAAGCTGCTGCAGAAAGGAACAATCACAAATGAAAAAGGCTTGGCTTTTGTCTGCCGCGATCTGCGCTTCTCTCGTGAGCGGTTGCGGCCTGGCAGATACCCCTAACGAACTGATGCGCGCCCCCTCTGCTGACGGCGATCAAAAATCGATCAATCAGGCTGTCATGCAATTTTTGCCTGCGGGCTCACAGTTGGCTGTGCCGCTCCACCCCGCAGAGGCGAGCGCCGTCTCTCTTCAAGACCTGAACGGCGATGGAACCCCTGAGGTCGTCGCTTTTTACAAGTCGGAGAAAACGGATTACGAAATCGGCGTGCTGGTGCTTTCGCAAAAGCAAGGAAACTGGCAAAAGCTGACCTCCTTTACCGGGATTGGCAATGAGCTGGACTACGTCTCGTTTCACGATCTCAACGGCGACCAGATTCCCGAAATGCTGATTGGCCTGGGCGGCGGCGACGGTCTGAACAGAGAGCTGTCCGTGTACTCGATTACCGACGACAAAACCGCGGAGCTGATGAAACAGCCCTACTCCGTCATGGCGGTGGGCGACTTGACCGGGGACGAACAGACCGAACTGGCCCTGGTCCTGCACGACCACAGCAATTTCACCTCCAAAGCCGAGCTGTTTGGGGCCAAAGACGGCCAAATCGCCAAGCTGACCGAGATCGCGCTGGACGGCTATGTGAACGGATACGAGCAAGCGCTTATCGGAAAAGCGTCCCCTACGCAAAATGCCCTGTTCATCGAAGCCGGGGTAGGGGCGCACTCGGCCGCCACCGACATGCTCCTCTGGGAAAATGGCACCTTGCACAACCCGTTGGTCAAAGTCGAGGGCGAAATGGATTTGACCTTCAAGCCCTACCCTTTGTACAGTGAGGATATTAACGGGGACGGCATTATCGAGATCGGCACCAGAACACAGCCGCCCGGCACAGAAGAGCTGGCCATGGTCGAAATTCCCTGGATCTCCTCCTATTTTCAATGGGACGGCAAGACCGGGCTGAAGCATGTAGAGGATCATTACCAAAACTATGACCTGGGACTCGATCTGAGAATACCGGAAAAATGGAGCGGAAAATTCACGATTGCCGCCAGTCCCAACGCCAATTCGCACATCATCCGCTTTTTCTACTACGGGGAAAACGGGAAAAATAAAGCCGAGCTTTTGACGCTCCAAACCGTTCCGCAAACCGAATGGAACAAATTCGAGAACGGCCTCAAACAAAAGCAAGTGCCCTACGTTCTTTTGAAGGAAGAAGGAAAACAGGTCCTGATCGCGATCCTTCCGCAAACGACACCAAGCCTCGGCAAGTCTGCCATGCAGGAGTACCGCTCTATGCAGCTCACAGCAGACGAGATACGCCAGCTTTACAAGCCTTTATCCATTTCGTGATAAAGGCCAATGCTGTTTTCCTTGTACCGATCCGCCTGCGAGCGAAAAAAGTCGAAATCAGACCAAGGGGATTTGTTTATGAAGGTTTTATTGCTTGAAGACGAAAAATCAATTCGCGATTTTGTGCGCATCAATCTGCGGCGCGAAGGCTGCGAGGTCATTGAGGCGGCGACAGGCGAAGAAGCGCTGGAAATCGCGCAAGCGCAAAGCGATATCGAAATCGCGATTCTCGATGTGATGCTGCCCGGCATCGACGGCTTTGAAGTGTGCGGACAACTGCGCAAAAAATACCCGCGCCTCGGGATCATCATGCTTACTGCCAAGAGCCAGGAGCTGGACAAAGTGATGGGGCTGGAGTTCGGGGCCGACGATTACGTGTCGAAGCCGTTCAGTCCGGCTGAGCTGTTGGCCCGCGTAAAGGCATTGCACCGCAGGCTGGCTCCCCTCCCCGCTCTTGTGGAGGACAAAAATACGATTGATATCGCTCCCTTCACCCTGCTGCTCGATGAGCGGAAGCTGACGAAAAAGGATCAGGAAATTGTCCTGACCCCGAAGGAGTTTGCCATTATCAAGCTGCTGGCCGAAAATGCCAACAAAGCGATCAGTCGCGACGAAATTTTGACGAACGTCTGGGGACAGTTTTTCGTCGGGGACTTGAAAATCGTGGATGTGAACATCCGCAGGATTCGCCAAAAAATCGAAGACGATCCTGCCCACCCGGCCTTCCTGGAAACGGTCTGGGGGTACGGATACCTTTGGCGGAAGGACGCTCCTGATGAAAGGAATTAGAAGCAGGCTCGTCTTTTACTTCGGCATGATCTTGCTGTTGATCGTGCTTCTGTTGGAGGGACTGTTTTACTGGGCGGTCCATACGTACTACTTCGGAACTGCTACCGAAGCGTTGGAGACGCGCAGCACGACCTTCACCAATTTTATTAACAAGTACGCAACCGGCTATCGCTTAAAAGACAAGGCCCGCTATATTTTGGAAAACGTATCGAGCCAGGAATACGCCAAAATCGAGGTGCTCGACCTAAACGGCAAGGTCATTCTCAACTCGTACGGCTTCCAGACGGGAGAGCTTGTCCAAACCTCGGACGTCATGGAAGCGATCAGGGGGCAAAAAGGACTGTTCGTAGGCCGAACGCCCCAGTCGCGTGAGCGGGTCATTGCCGTGTCCAATCCCCTCACCTTCGGGTCTGAATACGTCGGCGTCCTCCGCTACACGATCTCGGCAGAGCCTCTTTATCAGGCGGTCAATCGCATCGCCTTGTACGGGCTGGGCGTCGGGGCTGGCGTCGTCCTGCTGGCTTTTGCCCTCAGTCTGCTCATGGCCAAACGGATCGTCGACCCCATCGAGGACCTGACGAATGCCGCGAAGCAAATGGCAGAGGGCAACTTCACCGCCCGCGCTCCGAAGCGCTACGACGACGAGGTCGGGACGCTCGCCGATACGTTCAACTACATGGCAGCAGAGATCGGCAAAAACGAAAAGCTGAAAAACGACTTCATCTCCTCCGTCTCCCACGAACTGCGCACGCCGCTGACCTCGATCAAGGGTTGGGGAGAAACGCTCCTCTCCGGCGGCCTGGAGGAGCCGGAGGAAACAATGCTCGGGCTGGAAGTCATCTCCAAGGAAACCGACCGCCTCATCGGCCTCGTGGAAGAGCTGCTCGACTTTTCGAAGTTCCAGTCCGGCGAAATGAAGCTGTCCCGCGAGCTGCTCGATTTGCGCGAAATTCTCGACGACATGCACGTCCAGTTCGCCATCCGCGCCCAGGAAAAGCAGATTGATTTTCAACTGGCGCTCCCGTCCGCTCCCCTGATCGTCATGGGCGACCGCAACAGGCTGAAGCAAGTGTTCGTCAACCTGCTGGACAACGCCTTCAAATTCACGCCAAAGGGCGGTACGATTTCCGTGACAGCGACAGCCTCGGAGGGAAGGCTGACGGTCACCGTCGCGGACAGCGGAGAAGGGATTCACCCGAATGACTTGCCGCACGTCACGGAAAAATTTTTCAAAGGACGCTCCAAGCTGTCTGGCAGCGGACTCGGGCTCGCGATCTGCAAAGAGATCATTCAGTTGCACAAAGGAGGCTTTTTGGTCAATAGCAAGCAAGGACATGGCACTTCGATCATGGTAGAACTGCCTCTCGCCCTTGGCCCTGAGGAAAATTTTCCGGCAAGCTAGCCGTGCTGTCGTAAATCGCCCTTGAAACGACAAGCAAGCGCCCTGACTGATTTGTCGGCACACAGCAAAAAGGAAACCCTGACCAAGCGGGTTTCCTTTTTCACGCGTTTACGATTAAAATTTGTTCGTAATCACCAGCTCATCCAGTCCAAAGCGGGCTGTCGGATAAGCTTGAACGCTTGCTTTGCCGAGCGTCAGCATCAATGTCGGGATGTAGCGGGACGGGATGTTCAGCTCTTTGATGAGCGCATCGCGATCGTATCCGCCCATTGGGCATGTGTCGTAGCCTTTGGCTTTTGCCGCCAGCATCAGTTGCATCGCCGCGTAGGAAGAGTTGCGGATGGCTTCGTCGCGGGCGATCTCCGGATTGTTTTTGTAAGCTCCTTCGATTTGCGCGATCATGTTGTCACGCACTTGCTCGGTGACGTATCCTTTTTCGAGGGCAGCGTCATAAACCGGGCGCGCCGACTTGTACGCCTCCAAATCTCCGAGTATGATGATGGTGGCATACGCATCCACGACTTGCTGCTGACCGTAAGCGATCGGCAAAAGTTTTTCCTTGATCGCTGGATCCGTAACGACGAGAAAACGCCAATGTTGCAGATTCCAGGAAGACGGAGCGCTTGCCGCGAGACGCAAAATCTCGTTCAGCTCTCCTTGTGGAATCGTTACGTTCGGATCGTATTTGCGCACGCTGTGGCGTGCTTCCATCACTTGTTCAGCCGTCATTTTCAGTTCCGTAGTCATGAGTTTTCTCCCCTCCATGTGTCCATTGCCTGTTCCAAATATATAACTTACTTTAATATAGTTACAAACGTTATTCAATCCCTTTTTCTTCCCGATTGCAGTTTGACGGGAGAAGGACAAGGGCACGCTGATACATACTTTATTGTTTGGAGGAGTTTTGCTTGAAATACACGGATAACATTGTCATCGTCACAGGCGGCGGGCAGGGCATCGGACTTGCCGTCGCCACCATGTACGCTGCGCACGGCGCTCACGTCGTCATCGCCGAGCGCAATTCCGAGGCTGGCGAAACTGCTGTCCAGAAAATAAACGGAGCAGAAGCAATCGCAGGCTCGGCCGCTTTTGTCCAAACGGATGTGAGCGAGTCCGAGCAAATCGAGAATCTGATGCAAACCGTTGACGCCCGCTGGGGACGACTCGACGTGCTCATCAACAACGCCGGCTTGTCGGTCTGGGAATCCCCCTACGACCTGACCGTCGAAGCGTGGGACCGGATTTTGAACACGAACCTGCGCAGCGTCTTCCTCGCTTCGCGGGAAGCGGCGAAGATCATGCGACGAAACGGCGGCGGCGCCATCGTCAACCTGGCCTCGACCAGAGCCCACATGTCTGAACCGCACTCAGAGGCGTATGCAGCATCAAAAGGAGGCATTTTGGCGCTCACTCACGCTTTGGGCGTATCGCTTGGCCCCGACGGGATTCGCGTGAACGCCATCTCGCCAGGCTGGATTGAAAACGGCGATTACACGGCACTGCGCCCGCTCGATCATGCGCAGCATCCCGCAGGCCGCGTCGGCACGCCCGACGACATCGCCCGCGCCTGCCTCTTTTTGACGCAAAAAGAAAACGACTTTATCACCGGAACCGAGCTGGTCGTGGACGGCGGGATGACCCGCAAAATGATTTACGAGCCATAAAGCTAAACCAATGCCTCTCCTCCTGAATACTTTGTGGGTAACGAGAGATAAAGGAGGAGTTCCATGTCTTTTGAAGAGGAAGATCTCAGGTTGCTCGCTCTCTGGCTGCTGGCGATTGGCTATCTGATTCTCGCCTTCACCGAATTGGCCGCTCTTGGATACTGGTAATGCGAAAGAGCCACTCCCCCATGCATGACAAATGGGCAGTGGCTCTTTCTTTTCCTCGTTTGCTTATGTTACCAGGTTCGGAATGGAGGCGAGCCTGGCGCCTGATGCTGAATTTGCTCCATGATCGGATAGCCGTAAGCCAAAATAATCAGGAAGGCGACCAGTCCGACCCATACAGGCCAACGCTCCAAAATGCGCGGAACTTCCTGGGTAGTCTCGGTTTCGGCAATCGGATACTCGGTGTTTCCTTTTGGTGCGTAGAATGTCAGGTACAGCAGGATGAGAATCAGCAGAACCGCCGATACAAACAGCAGCCCTCCGCCAAACGCCATGACGCGTTGGTAATCCATCCAGCCGAGCGCAGTCGGATGGTCCATGTACGTCGTATAGTCCGTGCGGCGCGGCGCCCCTTGCAGCCCCATCGTATGCATGGCGAGCGACATCAGGAACATCCCTACTGCCCAGAAGACGGTTTGCACCATCCCCATGCGGTTTGCCGTCTTGGTCAGCTTGCGCCCTGTCAAGGCCGGCACCAGCCAGAAGCTGACCCCGAAGAAGGTGAGCGCAACTGCGGCGCCGACTGTAATGTGGAAGTGCCCTGTTACCCAAATCGTATTGTGCACCACGGCGTTGAGCTGGTTACTTGCGTTGATGATTCCGCCCGCACCGCCCGGAATGAAGAACAGCATTCCCACAAACGGGGCGAAGAAGCGAACGTCTGTCCAAGGCAGTTTCTTGAACCAGCCGAACAGACCGCTGCCGCCTTTTTTGCGACCTGTCGTTTCAAAGACTGCAAACATCGAGAACGCCGTCATCAGCGACGGAATGACCACGATCAGCGTCAGCGTGACGTGAATCATTTTCCATCCGGCGGAAATTCCCGGCTCCATCAACTGGTGGTGGAACCCAACCGGAATGGAGAACAGCAAGAGACAGATAAAAGCGAGGCGACTGAGCGAATCACTGAACACATGGCCGCCGATAATGCGCGGAACACATACGTACCAGGCCATGTAAGCGGGCATCAGCCAGAAATAAACGAGCGGGTGACCGAAAAACCAGAACAGCGTGCGGCTGAGCATGATGTTGATTGTCGGCACCAGTCCGAGCGACCACGGAATGAGCTGGAACAGCACCTCGACCGCTACCGGAAGGGTCGCGATAATCCACATGATGTAAGTCGTGACCGCCATGAAGACGAACAGCGGAGAGTTTTTCCCCGGATTTTCCCGTCTCCATTTGCGGTAGCTGGCAAAAACCCCGAGGCCCGCCAGCCAACTGCCCACTACGAGCAAGGCCGAGCCGATGTAAAAATACGGCGATGCTTTCAGCGGAGCGTAGAAGGTGTACAAGACCGAAGCTTCATTCATCAAAATCGTGACGACAGCCATCGAGGTGCCTGTCACCATGAGAATCCAGCCTGCCCAGCCGAATTTCAGCGCTGCTCCATGCAAGGAACCGCCTGTCGTGCGAGCTACCCCGGAGAAAATAAAGCCGACGATGAAAAACGTGGTAAAAATGAGTGCCATCAATACGCCGTGAGCTGTCAAGATTTGATAGTAGTTCGTCCAGCTTGGCAGTTCTATGATACCGCCGCGCACCATTCCCTGAAGCATACCTGCCAATGCAGCCAGCCCGAAGGCGATATACGCCACCCACACATACGACAGACTAAGTTTAGCCGCCGAACGCTGTATCGGAACGTGGGGAATCGAATCGTCTATTTTTCGTGCGATTACCATAGGGTTCACCTACCTCTATTTCACAATAATCGTGGTCGCCATCACCTGATGGCCGGCGCCACAGTATTCGTTGCAAAGAATCAAGTACTCGCCTGGCTTGTCAAACGTATAGCTGGCCGAGCTGATATGTCCCGGCAAAACCATGAAGTTGACGTTCGTTTCAGGAATCTGGAATCCGTGAATGACGTCCGGACTGGTGACGTGGAAGTTGATCGTCGAGCCTGCCGCGACCTCCATCTTCGTCGGCGAGAAGCCGAAGGCAAACGCCGTCATGTAAGCGTCGTACTCCTTGTCCCCTACCTGCTTCAGCCCCGGTTTGTCAAAAGGAGGGGTTTCCATCACCTGTTCGGGGTCGATCATTTCCATACTGCTTGGCGGGGCCATCCCCATCGCAAACGCATTGACGCACAGCAACAGGACAAACAGCGCCAGTCCGCCCGCACCAAGCATCAGCCATATTTTTTCATAACGGTGCAAATGCATAAGTATCCTCCTTCTCTTCCTCTATTACGCCCGGTCCAGGAAAAGCCCGAATACACCCAGCCAACCGACGAGAATGATGCCTCCCACAATTAGCACAGCGGCAAACGTTCCCTTCAGTTCCTCTTGCTCTGGCTGTGTCTTTTTTTCTTTTGATTTTTTGCCTTGTTTCAATTTGTCGATTTGCGTCTCCATCGCACTGTTCTCCTTTCTGTGTGCCGCGCAGGCGCATCATATCTTTCACGCCTTCATTCTACCCCTGGGACCAGTTGGAAGTAATTCGGGGAAATCCCCTAAAATGGTCAGGGAAACTCCTGATTCTGCCCGGTTTGTGTCACAGGTTCGACAAAAAAAGCCGATTTCTGCAAGAGCAGATCGGCTTTAACGGTTTTGGAGAGGCTTACCGGTATTTGATTTCGATCAATTTTCCAGTAGTGGCGTCGACGAAGCGGTAGCTGTCCTCCCGTTTTCGCTGATAGACCAGTTTCGGCTCAGGTGCGCGCTGATCTTCGTACTGTTCCCAGTAATACACCAGCTCCAGCTCGACTTCCTTTTGATACGTTTCTTTGGCTTCCTGGGCGCTGACCAGCTTCGTGGCAGCAGGCAAGGCGATGTCAGGGTGGATCGGGGGGAAACTCAGCCCTGTAACCGCGCCTGTCACCTGATCGATGCCAACCCGGTAAAATTCATCCGACACGGGGATTCCGTTGCGTTTCCCCTGAAAATTGAAGTAATACTCACGCGGCTCGTTCCTTTTTTCCAGCTTGCTTTTGTCCACCCAGTCCGGGATTGCTTCATCATGTCTGAACGTAAACAGCGTCAGCTCGGAAACAGCCGGATCGAGGTATGGCTGCAGCGCGGCAATCGCTTTTTTCCGCGCTTCGTCGACGCTGATTTTTTGCTTTTGCTCCTGTCTTTCCGGCAGGTACAGATGAAAGTCGATCAGGCGGTCGCTGGCAGCATCAGTCGTAAGCGTAATGGTTTCAAAAGCCTGATTGGCCTTTTCCGTGAAGTCCATCCAGTGGTACGACTCAATCGCCTGCAGTCCTTCCCGCAGATTGTCCTTGTGATCGTCGTATTCAAAAGTAGCGCCTGCAACGTCAATGCCAAACTGCGACTTCAGCCATTGCTCGGCCTCTTTTTGCGAAGCGATTTTGATGGTCTTCCCTTCTCCTTTTACCTGAACGCTCTCCTTGGCCTGCTGGTCTGGCTCGTCCAGCACCTCTCCGGTGAGGGCGTCGATTCTGTACACACCGTATGGCTGATAAACAAGCATCGGCTTCTTCTCCTCTGCCCTGCCAGGCGCGGAGTAGGAAGTCGGCTGCTCGGCTACGTATTCCAGCTCCATTTTCAACTTATCCTGATAAATTTGCTTTGCTTTTTCCAGGGAGATCGCTTTTTGCGGGTCGGGCCATTTTACCTCGTCAGGCCGGATTTGATTGTACGCGTCAAAGCGGATGACATGCCCGGCGTGGTCGATAGAAACCGAGAGCGCGTTGCCATCGAGCGCAATCTGATTGATTAGCGTCTGGTAGTAGACGGTAGAGTTTACCCATTCGATCATGGCGCCTTTGCCGTCGCCTATCCCTGCTTTTCCTCTGCTTAGCGCTTTTGACTGCTTGAATTGGCTGGCATCCTTGCCGAGCATGCTGGCGAGAAACGCATCGGCCTTTTCGCGCGCCAGCTTTTCGTCCGGGTAGTCAGCAGACGCCCAGGCCGGATTTTTCACATCCAGGTAAAGCAGTCGCCCCGTCTGGGCATCCAGCTCGATTCTGGCCGTTGCGTAGGCAAGGCGGCTTTTCTCTGCTCCTGTTTCCGGCCGATCCGTCAGCAGCACAGTCCAGACCTGATGTGGATAGTTCCGGAAGCTCGGCTTGCCTACGGACTTTCTTTCCAGGCGTAGCGCCTTTATTTCCGGAATGGCTTCCTTCAGCTTGTCCAGCGTGTTTTGCACTTCCTGGGAAAACTCCTTTTGTTGCGGCAGTTGCTCCTGCGCGCTGCCTGCTGCTTCTGCCTGCGGCGGCATTGTCCAGATCGGCGTGGCAGCCAGCAAGCAAGCCGCGACGGCCGTCATGACAGACTGGTTGATCCTCTTCATCTCGATCCTCCTGATAACCTGTTTTGGGTATTTTTTACACGTTCACCCAATAGACGGACAAACCAGCCGTCAGGTTACATAATCTTCCAATCTCTGCCGCAATAAAAAAACACGCCCTGGCACAGCGGCAAGGGCGTGTTGAAGCGTGAGCATTGGACCTTTATTCAAAATCAAGCCAGCCTTTTTTGATGGCATACCGCACCAGATCGGGACGCGTGCGCAAATGCAGCTTTTCCATGATGTGCGCCTTGTGCGACTCGACGGTCTTCACAGAAACGGTGAGCTGCTCCGCGATTTCCTTGTTGCTGAAGCCTTTGGCGATCAGCACGAGCACTTCTTTTTCACGATCAGTCAAAATCTCGTACTTGGCCTGCTCCTCGCCGTTTTTGACCATCTGCAAAAATTCCTCGATCAGCGATTTGGTCGCTGACGGATACAAATAGGCCATGCCGTTGTTCACCGAGCGGATCGCGGCGATCAGATCGAGATCGGGAGCGCTTTTCAAAATATATCCGGCAGCTCCGGCCTGCAGTACGCGGAACAAGTATTCTTCGTCGTCGTGCATGGTCAGGACGAGCACCTGAATGTCCGGCGCCGCTTCCTTCAGTCTTGCGGTCGCGGTCAGGCCGTTCTCCCCCGGCGGCATGCTCAAATCCATCAGCACCACGTCCGGGCGAATTTCCAGGGCTTTTTCGCAAGCTTCCTTGCCATCAGCCGCATAGCCGACGACCTCCATGTCCTCCTGGGCGTTGATTAGCATGCCCAACCCGGACCGTACAATCGCATGATCGTCAGCGATCAAGACGCGAATCGTCATCCAAAATCCCCTCCTCTGGCAACGGAATACGGACGATGACAGTCGTCCCCTCTTGGGGCGCCGAGCGAATATCGACCGTACCTCCGAGCAGTTGCGCCCGTTCCTTCATGCCGAACACGCCAAGCCCTTTGCCGAAATTCAACGTCTTCTCCACCTCAAAGCCGATACCGTCGTCCACTATCGTTACAACTACTTCTTTTTCGCGATTCTCGAACATGATCCCGAGCTGGCTCGCCTGCGCGTACTTCGCCGTATTGGTCATGGCCTCCTGAACGATCCGGTACAGCGCGGTTTCCATCGGGGCCGAGTACCGTCGCTTCTCTCCCTGCACGTGCAGCTCGACCTGGATGTGAAACGTCTTTTCCACACGCTTCATCAACGAGCGCAAGGCGGGCAACAGACCGAGGTCATCGAGAGCGGACGGGCGCAGCTCCAGCGCCATGCGTTTGACTTCCTCCATCGCCCTGGATGTCATGTTCACCAGCTCTGTTACATGCTGCATGACCGCTTCGCCCGGATTGCCTTGCCTGACCACATTCAGTCCAACCAAAATACTGTAAAGCGCCTGCCCGATACCGTCGTGCAGCTCGCGGGCAATACGCTTGCGTTCCTCTTCCTGAGCCTGAATGGCAAAGTGGGTCAGCTTGTGCTGGTAACGCTCTTTTTCCGCACGCTGCTGAGCCGACATGTCGCGCAAAATCATCACCAGCTTGCCGCCTGATTCTTCAGGCAAGCGGGCAGAGCTGGCCGCTACGGGATAATCACGCCCGTCTTTTGTACGGAGCTTC
This sequence comes from Brevibacillus sp. FW301-21C12A, assembly GCF_058788915.1. NCBI lineage: Bacteria > Bacillati > Bacillota > Bacilli > Caryophanales > Paenibacillaceae > Brevibacillus > Brevibacillus sp. FW301-21C12A. Next base: position 2,871 of record NZ_JBYTBG010000060.1, on the reverse strand, counting down.
ATTTCAAAGGACGGCATTTGTACGCGTTTGAAAAAACAGTCCGTACAGCTCGTCTCCTCCATACAGGTTGCCATCCCCAAGCAAAGCTCGCAAATATGCTTTTCCCGGATCAGCTCGTCTTCGGTCCAACCCGTCATCTGCTCCAGCGCGGCGTTGGCCCTGACGATCCGGCCCTCATGGTCAATCACCAGGATGGCGTCACTGACGTTGGCAAAGATGGACTGCATCAGGGATATGGCTTCATTGGATGTCCCCAGATCTTCTCTCCACGTACTCATGCGCTCCTCCTTTGAGACAATCATCTAAATGCTATTGTAGAGTTTACATGGGCGGTTGTGTATCAGGGAATTCCCTTAACCTGCGCGGGCTGGCGCGCTGAGGGCATTGACAATACTATACATTAGATTATTATCTAATTAGACTATTATTTAATATGAATAAAGGAGCCTTCGTATGCCACATTCTCCTGCTTTTGTCTCATGCAGCAAGCGGCTGCTTTTTTCGCCTGTCACTTCCGCAGATTTTGCCGAGTTGCTAGCCGTCTACAACTCCAATCCCGATTATATGGAGTGCGCCTTCGGGAAACGCGTCGTCACCGTCCGGGAGGTGGAGGCCGATCATCTGGAAAACCTCGCCCTCGAGGACTCCTACAGCATGGCGCTGCGCGAATCTGCCAACGGCAACATCATCGGGATTGCACAGTTTATTCTCTGCAATCCGCGGGACAAACAACCTTGGCTCGGGCTTATCATGCTGCACAGCGACTGTCAAGGCAAAGGCTACGCCAAAGAGTTTCTCGACTGCCTGATCCAATGGTACCGGGAACATGGCTATACGTCCCTGCACCTCGCCGTCCTCGCCAAAAACAGCAAGGTCGTTCCGTTTTATGAAAAGTACGGCTTCACGGCCTACGAGGAACGGGAGCATGCGACACTCGGCCGGGTCATTTGCATGGCGTACGCTTTTTGAACGAAAACTGCCGGGATTGCCTCATTGCCGGGCTGTGCAGCCTGTGACCTGCCCCGAAGCAAAAAAGGCGACCCGGTCGCTGCCGTTCCGCTCTTGAGCATTCGCACAGGGCGATTGATTTTTGACAGAAAAACCGGGACAGCAAGTGCCATCCCGGTTCCTTTCTATTAGCAGGTCAGCCTGGGTGTTTTCCGGTTGACCTGTTTTATTCGGCTTCGGTGATTTCCACGACGATTTTCTCCGCCACACCGATTGGCGGCAGGCTGCGCGTCAGTTTCGGCCCGTAGAACGCGAACACATTCATGCCAGCCTTCAGGTCTTCCGGCTTGAGGGCCTTGTTGTCTTTGGCATTGACGATGCTGGTCTTGTCGTTGATAATCAGCGCTACTTTTTCCGGAGAGGTCGCTGTCAGGCCGCGGCCCTCTACTGCCATCTTGTAGGTGCCTTGCTGGTCAGGCTCGATGCTCGTTACTTTTCCGGTTGTCCCGATGACTTCCGCAGATTCCAGGCTGCTCTTGACAACGATGCTGAGCGCGCCTGTCTGCGGCGGCATGCTCATCGTCATCATTTGCTGGTGTGTCGCTTCCACTTCCATGCCCAGCTTCAAGTCTTCCGGCTTCAGCTCTTTGCCGGAAGCGTCAGTCATTTTGGTTTCCGCGCTGATGTGCAGGATGATTCCCGTCTCGTATCCATTCAAGGCAATCGAGATTTTGCCATCGTCTTTTTTGTTGATTGCCGTGATCGTGCCCGTACGCACTGGCGCTTTTTCTGCCTCTTCGTCCACAACCGTCACCGCACTGTCTGTCACATGGACTTCTGCTTGCAGGATTTCATCCACGAAAGCGACCGGAACATAGGTGCTGCCATTTACGAGAAGCGGTTTTGCTCCGAGTGTCTTGTACATTTTCGCAAACGGGTAGCGATCCTCTCCGACCTTGGCGTAGCTTGCAATCGCGCCTTTTTGCACTTCGGCTGCCTGCTGTTCGTTGTTCCAGCTTACTTTGTACCCAAGGGATTCCGCTACAGGGCGCAGCGGGACCAAAACGGTTTGTTGTTCTTTATCAAAAATTGCGGCTTGCTCAAGCGCGCTTCCGTTTACATTGACCGACAGTTCTTTTACCGGTTCGGAGGCAGCCGATACGATGTTCGTTCCCAGCACGGCCAAAGCCGCCAATGTCATCATGCCTGTACGAATTGTTTTCATGTTGTATTCCTCCAATGATTGTTTTTCACTTGTTGCGTGTTTCTATTCATTGGACGGAGGAGTTTTGGATACGTTTCAGCAAATTTTTTCGGTTAGGATTTTACACTTGGGGAAAGTGTAGGCTAGATTCTTGGATAGATTGGAAAAGAGACGGACAAGAAGTAACTCAGTCATTATAATAAGATTTTGGAAATTAGGATAACCTAGATCCCATTCATGAGACAACCTGTAAGTGAAGAGATTCAACAAATTGCGCATCAATGGGCCCGACTCATTTTTCAATAGGATAGCCGCATTAAATAACCTTTAATTTCCATTTTTACCATTTTGTAACTACCCTCTAGTCAATTACATTAAAATGTAATAGTGACAAGAAGCATGATATTGTTTTACTAGCTTTACATTTATATTTGCCAACAAAACACGTACAAAAAAAATCAAGCTTATAATTTCCGGGGATTTTATGCACTGTCGGAGACTAGACGAGCAATATTTTTATAAAAATAGCAAAATAATTGCTTTTTACAAAACATAAACTAAGTTGGTTATTTTATGCAATTATGTGTTATTATAGCTCTTCACCGTAAAACGTGCTTGATCTCCCTCTATCGCAGTTTTTCGTGTGAACGCTCACCAAAATGTTGACCACTTTGCTCATCATAAAGTTACCCACCTGACAGTTTGAGCACACGTCATCA
>NZ_JBYTBG010000059.1:0-22203 GCF_058788915.1 Brevibacillus sp. FW301-21C12A | reverse complement strand
AACGCTTAGTCATTCAAGAATCCCACCCGTACACCGCAAGGTGGAAGGCTTGCGGCTTTAGCCGTGGGAGTCTCAAATAAGTTAATTGGGGAGACGTGGGAGCTTCAGCTTTGTCGCAACAGCGCCGACCCAAGACAGGATTGAACCAAAAAACACCGCGCCATTCTCAGGAAGCTGCTTTTCTGCGCCGAGGTCGGTAGCGTGGTAGATTGAAAGGTGCAGGTGATAGGCCAATCAGCTACCGTTGGCCCATCACTACCTCAACCGACAAGCCATCAGCTTTTCAGCCGAGCAACCCCGCAACCCAACCTATCCCACCCGCCTTCAACGCACCAACTCCCTCGTCGACCTCCTGACAACCAGCTCCGGCCGAAGCTGGATTTTTTGTTTGTTGCGCTGCATCCCTTTGATTTCCTCTAGCAGCAGGTTAATAGAGAGACGCCCCATGTCTTGAATGGATTGCGCCATGGTCGTCAATGGCGGGTTGGACATGGCGCTGAGCACAGTGTTGTCGAAGCCGATGACGGACAGGTCATCCGGAATAGACAGCCCCAGCTCCATAGCTGCGTGGATGACGCCGAGCGCCAGAATGTCGTTTCCGGCGAAAATAGCAGTCGGGCGCTGGGGGGCGGAAAGAATCTCCAGCGAAATTTGCTTGCTCTCCTCGATTGTGGCATTCGGAGAGCTGAAAAAGGTCAAGGTTTTCTCGTATTTCACCTCAAATTCCTCGAGCGCGTGCTTGTAGCCGCGCAGCCGTTCTTTCCCCAGCAGCAGCTCCCCCAGTTGAATCGTACCGATCCGGCGGTGCCCAAGCTCCAGCAAATGCTTCGTGGCCTCGTAGCCGCCGATAAAATCGTCGACCGAGACGCTGTCGATCGGCAGCGGTGTCGTCAGTTCTTTGTTCACAATTACAGTAGGAATTTGCTTGTCGAGCAACTCTTTAATAAATGACTCGTCCTGCGAGCCGGAAATGATGATGATTCCATCGACCTTTTTGTCGATCAAAAAAGCGCTGTGCTTGAGTTCATTCGCTTTTTGGAAGTCCGTGCTGCAAATCAGGATGCTGTAGCCTAATTCGCGGCCACAGTCTTCGATGCTTCGGGCAAATTCAGCGAAGAACGGGTTCGCCAAGTCCGGAATCAACAAGCCGATCGAGTGGGAGAGCTTCCCGCGCGGCGCGGAAGCCACCGTCTTGGGCTGGTAGTTCAACTGCTCCATCACGCGCAGCACCTTTTCTTTGGTCTTGTCGCCAATTTTCCCGGTATTATTGATGACTTTCGATACGGTAGCAGTCGATACTCCCGCTTCTTTTGCCACATCGTATATCGTCGGTTTCATGCATGTACCCCCAATTTTTAAGCAAATAAGCGGACAGATGATCCATCCCCAGCGGAAACGCCGTGTTTTGCGCTGGCGCAACACGTGTTTGCCGGATGGCTTCGGGTGTTTGCGGGCGAGCGGATTGTTTTTTCAGGTGATAAGCCCAGCCCAACGCCGCCCCGCGAAAAACTGCGTGAGCCACAACCGCTCTATGTAAACTATACCATAGCGAAGAGGGAAACTTAAAGGTAAAACAGCGAAAGTTAAGGTAACAAAATTAAGTTTGTTACCTTAACTAAACTCACGAAAAATTATTCAGAAAATTAATTAACTTTCTTGTTGAATTGATAAAACAGAGGGTTTATACTGAGGTACAAATGGAACAGCCCACTTTTTACAGTGCGCTACCAAACAAAACGCGAGGAAACAAAAGGGAGTAACGAAAAGCGGTTAACTAAATGAAGTGTTTTGTTTCTTTTGTTTGTTACCTTGTTTCTTTACCAGTGCACACCGCGAAGCCATACCCGTACGCATCTGGGAAACTACGTGTTCAACTCGCGCATGTGCAAATGCGGTGTTCAATTGCCATTTTAGGAAAGGGGTTCGAGTGTCGTGGATCGGAAAGTGCGATGTGCCGTTTTGGGGTTGGGGAGATTGGGCAAAATTCATGCCGAAAATATTGCAGGGAAGATAAAAGGAGCGCAGCTCGTAGCTGTCTCCGATGTGATGCCGGGCGTAGCGGAAACATTCGCCCGGGAGCATGAGGTGAAATACTGGTCCACAGAGCCGGATGCGATCATAGCGCGCGATGACATTGACGCCATCATCGTTGTGACGCCAACCAGCACGCATGCCGAGCTGGCTCGGAAGGTGGCCCGGTCGGGAAAAGCGCTGTTTTTGGAAAAGCCGATTTCGACAGAGATTCAGGTCGCGAGAAGAACGGCGAGCGTGATTGAGGAAGCAGGGATTACGTGCCAGCTTGGGTTTATGCGGCGGTTTGATCCGGCTTACGCGCATGCCAGAGACAGAATTGCGGCAGGAGATATCGGGACGCCGCTCTATTTCAAAGGCGTTACGCGGGACCCATTTGTCGCGCATGAAGAGTACGTGGCGACATGCGGCGGCATTTTTACCGATTTGAACATCCACGACTTTGATATCGCCCGCTTTTTGATGGGCCAGGAGATCGTGGAAGTGAATGCGATGGGATCGGTCCTGGCTTCGCCGATCGTGGCCAAGTATGACGATGTGGACCAGGCGTTAACGTATTTGCGGTTTGCCGATGGGGCCGCAGGCGATGTGGAAGGGTACCGAAATGCCAAATACGGCTACGACATTCGCGCGGAAGTGATCGGGACGGAAGGGACATTGGTCATCGCCGGCTTGCGCAATCATAACGTGACGCTTCTCGGGCCGAATCAGGGCAGCTTTGACATTATTCCGTTTTTTATGGAACGGTTTGAGACCGCTTACTTGCGCGAGCTGGAGCATTTTATCGAGTGTTTGCACCGCGATGCCAAGCCTGCTGTCGGCATCAAAGACGGATTGATCGCGCAGGAAATCGCCCATGCGGCCAAAACCTCTTGCCAAACGGAACAAAAAGTGCGCGTAAATGTGCACGGACTGACGACTGACTGAGAAACGAACATTTTTCTTCATAAATGGAGGGATTATTATGACGAAATTGAATATCGGAATGTTTTTGATGCCGCAGCATCCGCCGGAGCGGTCTTTGTACGATGCGACCCAGTGGGATCTGGAAATGATTGAATATGCCGACAAATTGGGGTATAGCGAAGTGTGGATCGGCGAGCATTTTACCGCGCCGTGGGAGCCGATTCCATCCCCGGATTTAATCATCGCGCAGGCGCTGTTGCGGACAAAGCAAATCAAGCTGGCGCCCGGTGCCCATTTGCTGCCCTATCATCATCCGGTGGAGTTGGCGCATCGCGTCGCCTATCTCGACCATCTCGCCCAAGGCCGCTTGATGCTCGGGATCGGGGCAGGCGGAACCCAAACAGACTGGGAGCTGTTTGCTGTCGACGGAAAAATAAACCGGGAAATGATGATGGAAGCGTGGGAGCTGATGCAGAGATTGTGGTCAGACGAGGAGTCCTTTTCGTTCCGGGGGAAATTTTACAGCGCCAACCAGCCAAAGGCGCGGCATGACGGGATTCTCGGACCGCATATCAAGCCGTTCCAAAAGCCGCATCCGCCTATCGGGATTACAGGGTTCAGCGCGGGTTCAGCCACATTGAAAATGGCGGGCGAACGCGGATTTATCCCGATGAGTCTCGGCTGGAACAGCGAGTATATCAAATCGCACTGGAATGCGGTGGAAGAAGGGGCGCGCTCTGTAGGGAAAGAAGCGGACAGAAGCAGTTGGCGCATCACGCAAGACGTCTTTGTCGCGAAAACGGATGAAGAAGCAATGGCCGGAGCGTTGGGAGGCATGATGGGTCGATTCTTTGACGAGTCATGGCTGCCGCTGTTTAAAAAGCAGGGCGACATCAAAAACTTGAAGCCCGATCCGGCGCTTGCCGACGAAGAGGTAACTGCCGAATTAATGGCCAAAACCGACTGGCTGGTAGGATCGCCGGAAACGGTCGCGAAAAAGCTGCAAAAGCTGTATGACACGGTCGGCGGTTTCGGGACTTTGCTGATTACGGGCTACGACTACAGCGAATCGCCGGAAATATGGAAAGAGTCCATGCGCTTGCTGGTCGAGGAAGTTTTGCCTCGCCTGCATGTAAAGCCGCAGACGGTGTAGCCGAAAAGCGAGCTGCGCTGTTTGCAGCTAAGCAGAAGGGAGGGGCTTATTATGAAGCTGTTGGGAATTTCCGGGACGGTTACAGGCAGGAAAACAGCGGCTGTCGTCCAGGAGGTTTTGCGTCACGTAAAAAAGCAGGACGACAGCATAGAGGTGGAATTGCTGGATTTAAGCGAGTACCAGGTGCAGTTTTGTGATGGCCGGGACCCTGGGACCTATACGGGCGACACCAAAAAAGTGATCGAACTGGTAACGGCTGCGGATTGTTATGTCATCGGAACACCGATTTTCCAAGGTTCGCTCACCGGAGCGCTGAAAAATTTGTTTGACCTGATTCCCGTCTCTGCCCTGCGCCATAAAGTAATGGGGTTTGTCGCGACAGGCGGAACGTACCAGCATTACCTGGTCATTGAAAATCAACTGAAGCCGATTGCCGGTTATTTTCGCGCATTCACGGCTCCAGGCTACGTCTATGCGCATGCTGACCATTTCAATGCGAATAACGAAGTAGTCGCTCCGGACGTCTTGGAGCGAATCGCCCTTTTGGCGCAGGAGATCGTGTTCATGCAAAAGGCGCTCAAAGGAAACTGAGCGAGCGGAAAAGGACGATGCAGCGTGTGGGGGTTCTGGCAAAGCGAGTCCGTGCTTCGGGTAGGTGTGCTTGGAACGCCGCGGCTACAAACCGCGGCCACAAACCGCAACAAAGACAATTGGAGCGACCAATACGCTACGGAAAGAGGGGAAGAAGATGGAGCAGCCTATTTGTACTTTGCACGGCCAGGTGGTGAGCGGCAAGCAAGTAGGCAGAACGCTCGGCTTCCCGACCGCGAATCTGTCTCTGCTTCCCCCGCATCCCAGGCTGGAGCAGGGCGTGTACGGGGTGACGCTTTTGTGGAACGGACAGACGCATGCGGGCGTGATGAATGTCGGCCGCAGACCTACTTTTCACGATGGAGTGCAAATCAGCCATGAAGTACATTTGTTTGAGTGGGACGGAGACCTTTACGGAGCGTGTGTATACGTGGACGTACATTTCTACGTCAGGCCGGAAATGGCCTTTTCCGATCTCACTCAGTTGCAAAAGCAGATCGAGCGCGACGTAAACAGCGTGAAGGCAGCGTTTCGGCTGTCCGGGCAAAAAGGGCGGACAAGCAGAGCGGAACAGGAGGCGATGATCGGCTTGTGACAGCAGCGAGCATTGTGCATTTGCCGGACTTGACGTTTGCGCAGCATCTGCAACGGGAATTTGGCATCAATCGCGGCGTTTTCAATACGATGGATGCGTGGTTTTACGAGCATGGGTACGTGGAGATCACGCAAAGAAGGAAGCTGTTGATCGAGTTTCTCCGCATCGCTCGCGAGCAGAACAGGCAGGGGAGACGGATGCGATTTGGTCACGGCGGTCTGGCTGCCAAAATGAATGATTTTCTCATGCAAAACAACGCGCATCAACGGTTCAGCTAACATCCTCGACGGGGGCCTCGTGCCTCCGTTTTTTTGTTTTGCAGGGCAGCAGCATAGTGTGGCTCCAAATGAAGGGCCAGGGCCAAGACCACGGCCAAGCCCAAGGCCAAGCCCAAGCCCAAGCCCAAGCCCAAGCCCAAGCCCAAGACCAAGCCCAAGCCCAAGACCAAGCCCAAGCCCAAGACCAAGCCCAAGACCAAGACCAAGACCAAGACCAAGACCAAGACCAAGACTTGTGCCCTTTGGAGACAAACTCTTCGCTCATGACTTGACTCCGCGCCAGCGCTCCAATGGACTCATGAAATCCAGAGAAAGCCCAGACGCAAGCCTCCCCCTCCCTCGAAGAAACCGCTTAACCTGCTTTCGTTAAAATACTCACATTTTTTCGATAAATACATTTACACCGGAATTGATCGTAAACTATAATACTAGGGTAACCGCTTAATCTAGCGTCAATTCGCTATTTTTTATGAATGCTGTCCGCAGCGGGGACGCCGGAAGCGCGAAAAAGATTTCCTTGTTATTCGATGCGATTAGTAATGAACACGGGTGTATAAACGCCACAATCCAACAACAATGCAAGCGATTGCGAAAGGAGAAACGCATGACGAAATTGTACAAAATTGCCGTCATCCCGGGAGACGGGATTGGCCCTGAAGTGATCCAGGAAGGGGTAAAGGTGCTGGAAAAGGCCGTAGAGCTGACAAATGTTCGATTCGATTTTCATTACTTTCCGTGGGGCTGCGAGTATTACCTCCAGCACGGAAGGATGATGGCAGAGGATGGCATCGAGCAGTTGCGGCAGTTTGACGCCATTTACCTGGGCGCAGTCGGCTTTCCCGGCGTTCCCGACCACATATCGCTCTGGGATTTGCTCTTGAAGATTCGCAAGGAGTTTGACCAGTACGTGAACATTCGCCCGATCACGCTGTTGGATGGAGCGCCGTGCCCGCTGAAAAACACGGGGAAGGAACAGGTCGATATGCTGTTCATCCGCGAAAACAGCGAGGGCGAATATGCGGGAGCGGGGGACTGGCTGTTCAAGGGAAAAGACAACGAGACCGTGCTGCAAACGAGCGTTTTCTCGCGCAAAGGGACGGAACGGATCATTCGCTACGCGTTTGAAACGGCGCGCAAAACGGGCAAATCGCTGACCAGCATCAGCAAAGGGAACGCCCTGAACTACTCCATGGTGTTTTGGGACCAGGTGTTTGCGGAGGTGGCGAGCGAATACCCGGATGTCCCGACGCACTCGTATCTCGTAGATGCAGCCAGCATGCTGATGATTAAGCAGCCGGAACGATTCCAGGTAGTCGTTACCTCCAACCTGTTCGGGGATATTTTAACCGATTTGGGGGCAGCGCTCGCCGGAGGCTTGGGCTTGGCCGCTGGAGCGAATATCAATCCGGAGCGGACGCATCCTTCCATGTTCGAACCGATTCACGGCTCAGCGCCTGACATTGCGGGAAAAGGGATCGCGAATCCGTTGGCGGCGATCTGGTCGGCCAGTCAGATGCTGGAGTTTTTCGGCTATGAAGAGCTGGCAGGCAGCGTCTTGAAGGCGATCGAGCAGGTGATGGTCGAGGGCGCAGTACTGACGCCCGACATGGGCGGAAAAGCTTCGACCTCCGAGGTTGGCGATCGGGTAGTCGAGGTTTTGGCGAGCATGCACGCGGCAGCCAAGGCACAGGCGTAAAAGCAGGAGCTGCAACGAACAATAAAACGAGCAAGCGACAAAATACCATTTTTTACTATAGGAGGATTCAGATGCCACTCGTATCCATGACAGCGATGCTGAACAAGGCAGTACAAGAAAAGTATGCAGTCGGACAGTTCAACATTAACAATCTGGAGTTTACGCAAGCGATTTTGCAGGCGGCAGAGGAGGAACAATCTCCGGTTATTTTGGGAGTCAGTGAAGGCGCGGCTCGCTACATGGGCGGCTTCAAGCTGATTGTCGGCCTGGTGAAGTCGTTGATCGAGGAGTACAAGATCACGGTTGACGTCGCCATTCATCTCGACCACGGCTCTTCCTTCGAAAAGTGCGTGGAAGCGATTCATGCCGGGTTTACTTCCGTCATGATCGACGGCTCGCACCATCCGCTGGAGGAGAACATCGCGATTACGAAAAAGGTCGTCGAGGTCGCTCATGTGCTCGGAGTATCCGTAGAGGCGGAACTCGGGCGAATCGGCGGGCAGGAAGACGATCTCGTGGTCGATGACGCCGAAGCGATGTACGCCATTCCGGCCGAGTGCGACAGGCTGGCGAAGGAAACAGGAGTGGACTGCCTGGCCCCGGCGCTCGGGTCTGTGCACGGACCGTACAAAGGGGAGCCGAAGCTCGGCTTTGACCGTATGGAGGAAGTGCAAAAGCTGACCGGATTGCCGCTGGTGCTGCACGGAGGGACGGGCATCCCTACCCAGCATATTCGGCGAGCGATTTCTTTGGGCACAGCGAAAATCAACGTCAACACGGAAAACCAGATCGCCTCGGCAGCCGCCGTTCGCAAAGTGCTGGCCGAAAACCCGAACGTCTACGATCCGCGCAAATATTTGGGCCCTGCCCGAGAGGCGATCAAAGACGCGGTGAAAGGAAAGATGAGAGAGTTTGGCTCCTCGGGAAAAGCGTAGACGGCCGCTTTTTGGCACAAACATGTTTCAAGACCGATTTTTCTTTACAAAGAGAGGGTAGAGATGAAGCCGACCATTTACGATGTAGCAAAGAAAGCGGGGGTGTCGATTGCTACTGTCTCGAAAGTCATCAACAATACCGGCCGAATCAGCGAGAAAACGAAAAATAAAGTATGGAAGGTCATTGGCAGCCTGAACTATCAGCAAAATGTGATCGCTACTGCACTGACCGGGAAGCATACGTACACCATCGGACTTTTGATTCCGGATTTGTCGAACCTGTTTTTCGCCGAGCTGGCGCGCAGCATCGAAGACCGCGGGAATGAGCTAGGGTACAACCTGGTCATTTGCAGCACGGACTACAACCCCGACAAAGAAGCGAAGTATATCGAGCTGTTGAAGCGAAAAAATGTAGACGGGTTCATTTTGGCCTCGGGCTTCGAGAACACCTTGGAGGTGGAAAAGCTGATCGCGGAAAAGTATCCGGTCGCCATCGTCGCCCGCGACGTCCCAGCCTTCAATGTGAACGCGGTGTGCATTGACGATTTTCAGGGCGGGTACGATGCGGCCTCCTACCTGATCGAGCTGGGCCATCAAAAAATCGCGATTATCGCCCGCGACGTCTGGAGCAACCGGGAAAGAATCCGCGGATTTCGCAAAGCGCTGGAAGATCATGGCGGGATTCGCGAGTACGCTTTCAGCCAGTTTACGCTGGAGTCGAACGTCCCGTGGGGCAAAAAAATTGCGCTCGATTATTTGAACTCCCCCGACCCGCCGACTGCCTTTTTTGCCTGTAACGACCTGCTGGCAATCGGGGCAATCGAGGCGATCCGCGAGAAAAAGCTGCGCGTCCCAGAGGATATCTCGGTCGTAGGGTTTGACAATACGGTAATTGCGACGATCATTGATCCGCAGTTGACGACGATTGCCCAGCCGATTCAGAACATGGGGCGCGAAGTGATGGACCTGATCGTGGCCGAGATCAAAGGGGAAAAGCAATACAAAAGCAGAATCGTGCTGAATACGAAACGAATCGTCCGCGACTCGACCACGCGGCTGAAAAAAGAGAGAAGTATAAGCAAGCAAAAGTCAAACGCCTAGCGGTTTTCTGCTACGCGTTTTTTTATTGGCGGCGGCCCAACCAGAAGCCGTGACGCGGTCGGGGATGCCCCGTGTCCCCTCTGTGCCCCTCCGTGCTGCCCTGCGCGCGGATATGGGTTATTGCTTCGCGATTATTTGTTCTTTACAATAAATATAAGCTTAAAGCGCTTAATCACTTGGAATGAAAACGAAGTTCATCCCGGACGTCAGATAGATCGCCATCACTATGATGGAAGGAAGGAAACTACAATGAAAAAAACCATTTATGATGTGGCAAGGGAAGCGAACGTGTCTATTGCAACCGTGTCCAAGGTCATCAACAACACGGGGCGGATCGGGGAAAAGACGCGCCAAAGAGTATTGCAGGTCATGAAGGAGCTGGATTACCAGCCGAGCCTCGTGGCTTCCGCCTTGACGGGCAAGTCGACGTACTCCATCGGCCTGTTGATTCCCGACCTGGCGAACCCGTTCTTTGCCGAGCTGGCGCGAAGTATCGAGGACCGGGGCCACGAGCTGGGCTACAGCATCGTCATGTGCAGCACGGACTATCGCCCGGAAAAGGAGTCGAAGTACATCTCGCTGCTTAAGCAAAAGAGCGTGGACGGGTTTATTCTTGCGTCCGGATTTCAAAATGATGCCGTGATCCGCGACTTGCTGAATCTGAAAATTCCGATCGCCGTACTGGCCCGCGACGTCTCCACTGTGTCCGTCGATACGGTAACCGTGGATGATTTCATCGGCGGCTACAACGCGACACAGCATTTGCTCGACCTGGGCCATCAGCAGATTGGCGCAATCCAGCTCGATCTGGAGGTCGGCCGGGAGCGCACGCGCGGTTACCGCCACGCCTTGCAGGAAAATGGTTTGGAATATGATGAAAAATACGTCCTTTTTGGTCCGTCGTCTGTAGAAGGCGGCAAACAGATGGGCTTGAAAATGCTGCAGGCTGCTGAACGGCCAACCGCCATTTTCGCAGGCAATGATTTGGTCGCGATTGGGATTATCCAGGCGGCGAGAGAGCTGGGTCTGTCGATTCCCGATGACGTCTCAGTAGTCGGCTACGACAACACGATTCTCGCTGCTATCTCCAATCCGCCGCTAACGACGGTCGCCCAGCCGTTTCACGATATGGGCCGGCAAGTGATGGACCTGTTGATCGAGGAAATCAAAGGGGAAAAGAAAGGGAAAAAGCGGGTAGTGATGCTGCCGGAACTGTGCGTGCGCGAATCGACCAAACGAATCAGAAAATGAAGCGAGAAAGCACCGGGGAAACAGGGTGCTTTTTTTACGTCCGCCAAAGCAAAAGGAGCGAAAGAGCGCCCATTGTTTGTTCAAGCGAGCCGTGTTCAATGGTGCGGACGGAGGCAAAAGCTTGGATGCGCCTGTCCAGCGCATCCAAGCCGTCCAGCGCAACAGGCGATTAATAGTCTGACAATTGCGTTGATTTACTCATTTCAGAATTAATTCTTTACACACGCGCGGAGCATCCCCTATAATAGAGTTAGGGAAAACGCTTAACCAACATGAAGTGACATTTTGTGCGAAAAGGCGATGAGCAAGATGCAGGCACAGCAGCTCGAAGCAAAGGATCATATCGTGTTTGTCTTCGTCACCTTTATGTACTGGGCTTCTCAATATTTGTACACGCCGATACTGTCGCCGTACCTGGAGTACAAGGGCGCCTCGTACATGCTGATCGGAGTTGTTTTGAGCAGCTACGGCGTGACCCAGCTTCTTTTGCGCTTGCCGATCGGCGTCCTGTCGGATTACAGGCAGGTCAGACGGCCGTTTATCTGGCTTGGCATGGTGACCAGCCTGCTTAGTTGCCTCGGCTTTGCTGTCACCGATCATGTCGGATGGGCGCTTTTTTCCAGGGCGGTCGCCGGGATTTCGGCCTCGGCCTGGGTTGTCTTTACGGTTTTGTATTCGAGCTATTTTACCGGGGCAAACGTTACAAAAGCGATGTCGACGATCCATTTTATTACCGTTTCCGCTCAATTGATGGGGATGGGGGTCAGCGGCTACCTGGTCAGCCGCTGGGGGTGGAATGCCCCGTTCTGGATCGGGGCAGGAGTGGCTTTCCTCGGCCTGGCGCTCTCCTTTTTGATTCGCGAGCCGAAGCCGGAAGCATCCCGGAAGCCGATCGAGCCAAAAGATTTGGCAAACGTGATGAAAGAGCCGATTTTGCTGAAGGTATCCATTTTGTCCATTATCGCCCACGGCATGCTGTTCATTACGATGTACGGCTTTACGCCGTTGCAGGCATTGAAGATCGGCGCAGACAAGGAGAGTCTTGGCTGGCTTGTCGTCGCGTTCATGCTGCCGCACGCTGTGGCCTCTATCGTGGCGGGGAGATATTTTGCCGTCCGCTTCGGACATTGGCCCACGCTCGCCATCGGGTTTGCGGGCAGCGCCGCTTTTACGGTCGTGATCCCGTATGCGGACACGATGCTCACGCTGTGCCTGACGCAAATCGGCAACGGCTTTACGCAGGGAATGGGTTTTCCGCTGTTTTTAGGAATGGCGATTCAGTACATAGAAAGTGAAAAGCGGGCAACCGCAATGGGCTTTTATCAAGCGATCTATTCGTTGGGCATTTTCTTGGGGCCTTTTCTTGCGGGCTGGCTAAATTCAGGCGGCGGATTGGCAAATGGCTTCATCTTCGCCAGTTTGTCTGGATTGTTGGCTGCAGGACTATCCATATATTGGAGCAAGGCAGAAAAAAGATCACTGACGACAGGCGTTTCTTTGGACAGGAAGTGACGGCCTGCCTTAACCGGAAGAGGAGAGATCACGATGAGCAAAGTAAAGGTTGGCATCATTGGAGCAGGGCGCATCGGGAAGCTGCACGCGGAAAATCTGGTCAAACTGCACCGCGTCGAATTGAAGGCGATTTCGGATATTTTCGCAGAGCAAGTGCGAGAGTGGGCTGGCAGCATCGGGATTCCCCTTGTCACCGATGATTACAAGGCGATTTTGCAAGACCCGGACATCCAGGCTGTCTTGATCTGCTCGCCCACCGATACGCACGTCCCCATCATCACGGAGGCAGCGAGAGCGGGCAAGCACATATTTTGCGAAAAGCCGATCAGCTTTCAGTTGGAGCAGACGAGAGAGGCGCTCGAAGTCGTCAAAGAGGCCG
Source organism: Brevibacillus sp. FW301-21C12A (assembly GCF_058788915.1). NCBI lineage: Bacteria > Bacillati > Bacillota > Bacilli > Caryophanales > Paenibacillaceae > Brevibacillus > Brevibacillus sp. FW301-21C12A. Next base: position 9,775 of record NZ_JBYTBG010000059.1, on the reverse strand, counting down.
GAGTGAAGTTCCAGGTGGGCTTTTGCCGCAGGTTTGACCACAGCTTGAAAAAGGCTCATCAAACCGTCAAAGAAGGGGGAATCGGCGAACCGCACATTTTGCGCATCACTTCGCGAGACCCGCATCCGCCGGGCAAAGACTACGTAGCAGCCAGCGGCGGTCTGTTCTTCGACATGGCGATTCACGATTTTGATATGGCAAGATACTTGGTTGGCAGCGAAGTCGAGGAAGTGTTTGCGCAGGGGGCGGTGCTCGTGGACCCGCTGTTCGCAGAATGCGGCGACGTGGATACGGCGATTACGACGCTGAAATTCAAAAACGGCGCGATCGGGGTCATTGACAACAGCAGAAAAGCCGTGTACGGCTACGACCAGCGGGTAGAGGTGTTGGGGGCGAAGGGATGTGTGACCGTCAGCAATGTCACGCCGACCACCGCAGAGATCAGCACAGCCGAGGGCGTTTTCCGGGATAAGCCCAAGTATTTCTTCCTGGAGCGGTACACCGACGCTTTTGTTCAGGAAATCGAAGACTTCATCGACAGCATCCTGTTGGACAAGGAAGTTCCGGTCAGCGGTTATGACGGCTTCCAGGCTGAATTGATCGCCATGGCGGCGAAGAAGTCGTTTGCCGAAAACAGGCCGGTCAAGCTCGAAGAAATCAGCGCAGTCCAGTCTGTGTAAGGCCCAGCATTTTTGTTCCAAATTTTTTTACGGATTAGGTTAAGCGCTTATCTAAATGTTCAGGGGGGAGAAGAAATGGAAGCAGTGAAGCAAGTGCAACGTTTGTTCATCGACGGGGAGTGGGTAGAGACAGCGAAGACGCATCCGATTTACAACAAGTACACAGGAGAGCTGTACGTGCAGGTGTGCAAGGCGGGGGAAAAAGAAGTGGATCGCGCAGTAGAGGCAGCCGAGTACGCTTTCTACCATACGCCTTTTTCCGCAGAAAAGCGCTACGACGTGCTGGTGAAAGCTTCCCAACTGATTAAGGAAAACGTCGAGGAGTTGGCCAACTGCATTGCCCAGGAGGGCGGCAAGCCGATTCGCGATGCGAAAGTGGAAGTGATTCGTTCCGCGACGACGTTTCTTTTGGCGGCGGAGGAAGCGAAAAAGCTGAGAGGGGAAATCATCCCGAGCCAGGCTTCCCCTGGAAACGAATCGCGCCTGATCTATACGATCAAAAAGCCGATCGGCATTGTGTGCGCGATCTCGCCGTTCAACTTCCCGCTAAACCTGGTTTCGCACAAGGTGGCTCCGGCCTTGGCGGCAGGAAATCCGGTGATCGTCAAGCCTGCTACGGATACGGCCCATTCCGCTCTGCTGCTGTGCAAGCTGTTGCAGCAGGCAGGCGTGCCAAAAGGGTACGTGCAATGCGTGGTCGGCGGCGGTGCGACGGTTGGCGAACAGTTGCTGAAAGACCAGCGGATCAAAAAGTATTCGTTTACAGGCTCGCCGGAAGTAGGCAAGCACATCCAGCAGACGATCGGCATGCGCAAAGTCACGCTGGAGCTCGGGTCCAACTCGGCGACGATTGTGCATGAAGACGGCAATGTCGAGCAGGCGGCAAACAAGCTGGCGAAAATGGCTTTTGCCAATGCGGGGCAAATCTGCATTTCCGTACAGCGCATTTTCGTGCACAAGGCAGTGGAAGCGAAGTTCATGGAGCTTTTCCTGGAGCGGGTGGCGCAGCTCAAGGTGGGCAATCCGCTCGACCCGGATACGGACGTAGGGCCGATGATTAGCGAAAAAGAAGCGCAGCGGATCGAGGCATGGGTAAACGAAGCGGCAGCAAAGGGCGCGAAAGTGTTGACCGGGGGCAAAAGGGAAGGAAGCGTCTACTATCCGACGGTCATTACCCAGGCGAAAAAGGGCATGAAAGTGTACGACGAGGAAGTATTCGCGCCAGTAGTTACAGTGGCGTCCTACGAAACGATCGAGGAAGCGGTGAAGCTGGTCAACGACTCCAAGTTTGGCTTGCAGGCAGGCGTGTACACCAAATCTCTCGTCCTGGCCCACAAGCTGCCGCATCTGCTGGAAGTGGGCGGCGTGATCGTCAACGATACGTGCTGCTTCCGTGCCGACCAGATGCCGTACGGGGGCGTCAAGGAAAGCGGAATCGGGAAAGAAGGCCCGGCATTTGCGATTGAGGAAATGGTCGAGACGGTGGCCGTTGTCATCAACCTGGAAGAGTAGATGAATCATGGATGGAGAGTGTGGAAATGACCGGAAACTGCCTGATCGCTCAATCCGGTGGACCAACCGCTGTTATCAACAATTCATTGTACGGAATCATTGAGGAGTCTCTTCAATCGCCGCAGATCCGGAAGGTTTATGGGGCGAGAAGAGGGGTGTACGGTCTGCTCAACCAGGACTACATTGATCTGGGTCAACTGTCCAAACCGCAGCTAGAGATGCTGAGAATGACGCCGGGCGCGGCGCTCGGCTCCTGGCGCTACAAGCTGAGCGCCCACGAGATCGAAATCATCGTCGCCCACATGCAGGCGAACGACATTCGCTACTTTTACTACATCGGCGGGAACGGGTCCATGCACGTCGCTCATTTGATCCATCAGGCTGCCCGGAAAAAAGGGTACGAGCTGAATGTGATCGGGGTGCCGAAGACGGTAGACAACGATTTGACGCAAACCGATCATTCGCCCGGCTTTGGCAGCGCAGCCAAATTTCTCGCCACCTCCATCCTCGACATGTCCATGGACATTATGAGCTTGCCGAAAAGCAATCGCATCACGATTGTCGAGACGATGGGGCGCAATACAGGCTGGCTGGCGGCCTCGTGCGCGCTGGGGCTGCAGCAGGAAACAGGCATTCCGCTGTTGATTTACATTCCGGAATCGCCTTTTTGCAAAGAAACGTTTTTGCGCGATGTGCAAAAAAAGTACGAGGAACACGGTTCAGCCCTGGTCATTGTCTCGGAAGGCATCCGCGACAAAGAAGGCAGGCTGATTGCCGACAACGCTCTGGCGCGGGATGCGGTCCGGCGTCCGCAGCTCGGCGGCGTGGCCGGCTATTTGAAGGACGCCATCGCCAATCAGGGAGCGGGCTTGTCCGCGCGATATATTTTGCCGAGCATTTGGCAGCGCAGCGGGATGATGTTCTCGTCCGGGGTGGATGTCGAGGAGGCGTATTTGGCGGGAAAACACGCTTGCTATCACGCCAGGCAGGGGATCAACGGAGCGATGGTCACGCTGCAGCGCAAAAAGGGGCCGTTTTACGCCGTGGAATACGGCTCCGTCCCCCTCGCGGAAGTAGCGGGAAAAGAAAAGCTGTTTCCGCTGGAGTGGTACGACGCCGACAGCCATTTTGTCAAAGCCGAGTTTTTCGACTATATATATCCGCTCATTCAGGGCGAGGTGTCCATTCCGATGAAAAACGGCCTGCCTGCTTACCAGCACTTTATTTCCTGAAGGGCGGCGCAGTCGGGCGCGGACAAGAGGGACGAGGAAGCGGAAAAAACAGAACGGATGCAGCTTAAACAGCAGAAGGGAGCGAATGGGTCATGTTAGCTGGCGTATTTGAGCAGGCAGGGAAATTTTCCTTGCAGGAAAGGCCGGTTCCGGTCATACAGAAGGCAGATGAAGTGCGGATCAAGGTGGAGGCAGCCAGCATCTGCGGCACAGACGTGCATATTTTGGCTAATCCTCCGGGACATCCGGCGACGGCAGGCGTGATTCAGGGACATGAGTACGTCGGAAAAGTGGTAGAGGCAGGAGCGGATGTCACGAACGTCAAAGTGGGCGACCGGGTGGTAGTCGATCCGACGCTGACGTGCGGGTACTGTGATTATTGCCAGATGGGATACGTGAACATGTGCGAGCATATGTCGACGATGGGTATTTTCGTGGACGGGGGCTGGACTTCCTACAGTGTCGTTCCAGCCAGAAATGTGCACAAAATCGCAGACTCGGTTCCGCCGGAGATTGCCGTCTTTGCCGAACCGCTGTCCTGCGTCATCAACGGCATGGACAAAATCAAGGTGCAGCCGGGCGAGAGCGCTGTCGTGCTGGGCGCAGGGCCGATGGGACAAATGTTCATCCAGATGTTGAAAGCGGCGGGAGCCGGAACGATCGTGGCCGTTGATTTCTCGGATTATCGCCTGGAATACGCCCGCATATCCGGGGCGAATGTGACGGTGAACCCAAAAACAAGCGACGTGGCGAAGTCTGTACAGGACGCGACGAAAATCGGGGCGGATGTCGTCATCGACTGTGTTGGTTCGCTGTTCGATCAGAGCCTGACGCTGGTGCGCAGAGGGGGACAAATTTTGCTGGTGGGCATGAATCAGCACGCCTTGCCGCCGATCAAGCAAAACGATATTACCCGCTATGAGGTAACCGTAAAAGGCACGTATATCTCGAACCACACGTTCCCGAAAGTAGTGAAGGTCATGGAGGCAGGGCTGCTGAATTTGGAGCGGCTGATTACCCATCGGGTTCCTTTGGAGCGCATCACGGAAGGAATCGACGTGATGAAAAAAGGAGAAGCGATCAAGGTGATCGTGCAGCCCGCGTAATCGCCTGCGATCCGCGAGCGGTAGTCTGCACGCGTCCAGCCAACTGCCGGAAAAGACAGAAAAAAATGAAAAAAGGGTTTGTGGAAGCTCGGGAATCGAGTATAATCAAGAAAGAGAAAGCGCTTAACTTAACAGTTACGTGGAGAGAAACATCGAAGCTGAGGGAGGATAACATGGCAAAAACAATCCGCTTAACGATGGCTCAGGCATTGCTGCGATTTTTGGACAATCAATACATTTCCGTGGACGGTCAGGAACGAAAATTCGTCAAAGGCGTCATGGGGATTTTCGGACACGGAAATGTGACAGGGATGGGCGAAGCGCTGGAGCATTTTCAGGGAGAGTTGACCTACATCCAGGGGAAAAACGAGCAAGGAATGGCGCATGCGGCCATTGCCTACGCCAAACAAAAGAACAGGCTAGAGATTTTTGCTTGCACGTCTTCGATTGGGCCCGGCGCCTTGAACATGGTCACAGCCGCCGGGACAGCGACGGTGAACCGGATTCCGGTGCTGTTTTTGCCAGGCGATATTTTTGCCTGCCGCCAGCCTGATCCGGTCTTGCAGCAAATTGAAAACCCTGCTGACTACACGATTTCATCCAACGATGCGTTCAAGCCGGTCAGCAAGTACTGGGACCGCATTACACGTCCCGAGCAGTTGATGACGGCCGCCCTGAACGCGATGAGGGTGCTGACGGACCCGGTCGACACTGGCGCGGTCACCTTGGCTCTGCCCCAGGATGTGCAAAGCGAAGCGTACGATTACCCGGCTGAGTTTTTTGAAAAGCGCGTCCATTTCGTCGAAAGAAGAGCGCTGTCGGCTGCTGCGCTCGCACGGGCAGCGGAAGCGATCCAGACAAAAAAGCGGCCGCTGATTATCGCCGGGGGCGGCGTGCACTACTCGCTCGCTACGGCAGAACTGATTCGCTTCGCCGAGGAGTTTGGCATTCCGGTAGCGGAGACGCAAGCGGGAAAAAGCGCGGTGCCATGGGACCACCCGCTTCAAGTAGGCTCGATTGGCGTCACAGGCTCGCTCGCCGCAAACCGCCTGGCCAAAGAGGCCGATTTGATTATCGGCGTCGGAACGAGACTGACTGACTTCCCTACCTCATCCAAAACGGCCTTCCAAAATCCAGATGTGGAGTTCGTCAGTATCAATGTCAGCTCCTACGACGCGCTGAAAATGAACGGAAAGGCCGTGGTAGCCGACGCGAAGGAAGCGCTGGTCGCAATCACAGGCGCACTGCGGCAAGCGGAATACAAGTCCGCCTACTCGCCGGAAGCGATTGCTGCTCTGAAGAAGGAGTGGGACGAAGAAGTGGACCGGGTCTGCTCTGTGGAGCGGGCGGAAGGCTTGTCGCAAATGCTCGCGCTGGGCGAGATCAACCGCTTCCTGGGCGAAAAGGACATCATTGTCGCTGCTGCCGGAAGCCTGCCCGGAGATCTGCACCGCCTATGGAGATGCAAGGCCCCGAAAACGTACCATATGGAATACGGCTTCTCGTGCATGGGCTACGAGGTGTCCGGCGCGTTCGGCGTGAAGATGGCAAGCCCGGATCAGGAAGTGTACGCCGTCGTCGGGGATGGCAGTTACTTGATGCTTCATTCGGAGCTGGTCACGAGCATTCAGGAAGGGCAAAAATTTACGATCCTGCTGTTCGACAACAACGGGTTCGGCTGCATCCACAACCTGCAACGCGGTCATGGCAGCGAAGGCTTCGGCAACGAGTTCCGCTATCGCGACGAACAGACGAACCGGCTGACGGGCGAGTATTTGCAGATTGATTTTGCCAGCCACGCCAGAAGCATGGGCGCGAAGGCGTACACGGCCCGCACTGTGGAAGAGCTGAGAGCGGCCTTGCAGCAGGCGAAGGAAGAGACTGTCACGACGCTGATTGACATCAAGGTGCTTCCCGGAACGTGCTCGTCCGGCTACGAGTCGTGGTGGCGGCTCGGGGTAGCGGAAGTATCCGCGAGCAAAAAGGTTCAAGCCGCTTATGAAGCGATGAACAAGCAGATCGAGATTGCGAAAAAAATGTAAGCGTTGCCGACGTTTTTATGCAACAGGCAAGAATGGCTAAAACTCTTGTCCAGCAGGAGGGCAACAGACGAGACTTCGAGTGGAACGAGCAAGCAACCGCTGTGCCTTATAGGTACGAAGGCTCCGCCAATGGCGTGGCGCAGCCAAGTTTCTAAACGCGTCGAGTTAAGCGCTTAATCAAAAGGGGCGACAGTCATGACAGATAAAGGATACAACTTCAAGCTGGGGGTTCACCCGATCAACTGGGTCGGGGAGGATGTCAAAGAACACGGGGATCACTATTCCTACGAGCAGGTCATGGATGAGATAGCCAGCCTTGGCGTTACAGGTGTGGAAATGAGCAGGAAGTTCCCTGCCGATCCGGCTGTTTTGCAGCAGGAGCTGGGCAAACGGGGGCTGCGGCTGACCTCGCAGTGGAAGTCCGTGCTGTTCTCGGATGCGCAGCGCCGCGACGAGGAGCTGCAGGCTTACCGGAAGCACGCGCAATTCCTCAAGGCGATGGGAGCAGAAGTCGTCAGCACGGCAGAAGTTGGCGGCTCGCTGCATTGGGACCCGCGCCGCTCCCCACATGAAAAGCAGGTCGCACACTTGACAGATGAGCAGTGGAAAAGCCTGGCCGAAGGGCTGAACCAGGCAGGGGAGATTTGCCGCGAATTGGGCATGAAGCTCGTTTACCACCATCACGGCGGGACGGTCGTGGAGCAGCCGGAGGAAATCGACCGCCTGATGGAAATGACCGATCCCGGGCTTGTCTACCTGTTGTACGATACAGGCCATGCCTACTACGGCGGCAACGACCCGTTGAAGCTGCTGCAAAAGTATTACGGGCGGATCGGCTACGTGCACCTGAAAGATATTCGCCAAAGCGTTCTCGACCAGGCAAGGGCGGAACAGGCTGATTTCGTCACCTGCATCCGCAGAGGGGTGTTCACTGTCCCAGGTGATGGAAGCCTCGATTTTGCCCCGATTTTCAAGGAGTTGGTCGAGCGGGATTATCAAGGCTGGGCTATGCTCGAAGGCGAGCAGGACCCGCTCGTTCACAACCCTTTTGCATACGCGAAAAGATCCATTGCCTTCATCGAGCAAACGATATCATCAACCAGAGGTGAGAAAGTATGAAGACGGTTTCCGCTCAGGAAAAAATCAATTGGCTGCAAAAGAAAAGCAGCGAGACCCGGAGGCTGATTCTGCAAACGGTGCACCACGCAGGGGCAGGCCATGTCGGCGGGCCGCTGTCTGTGACCGATCTTTTGGTCGCTCTCTATTTTGACGTGATGAATATCAAGCCTGACGAGCCGCTGTGGGCGGAGCGGGACCGCTTTGTGCTATCCAAGGGGCACTCCGCGATCGCCCTCTATACGGTGCTGGCGCTGCGGGGCTACTTCCCGGTGGAGGAGTTGAAAACGTTCGACGATATCGACTCTCGCCTGCAAGCCCATCCGGACATGAAGCTGCTGCCCGGACTGGACATGTCCACAGGCTCGCTGGGGCAGGGAATTTCTGCCGCAGTCGGCATGGCGCTGGGCGCAAAGCTGAAGCAGCAAGCGTTCTCCACATACTGCATCATCGGCGACGGCGAATCGCAGGAAGGGCAAGTATGGGAAGCGGCGGACGTAGCGGCCAAATACGAGCTGGACAATCTGGTAGTCATCATGGACTACAACAAGCTGCAGCAATTCGGCTGGAAGGGAACGGAAGGCCGCGAACGGGAAATCCCGATCTTTTCCCCGGAAGACCGCTGGGCGGCGTTCGGCTGGAACGTGCTTGCCATCGACGGCCACGATGTGGAACAGATCATCGAGGCGTGCCAGCAGGCGAAGCGCGTGCAAGGCAAGCCGACCGTCGTAATTGCCCACACCGTTAAAGGCAAGGGCGTAAGCTTCATGGAGAACAACTACACATGGCATGCGAAAGTGCCGAATGCGGAAGAGCTGAAAGCAGCCTTGGAAGAACTGGATATGGGGGTGTAGAAGATGCAATTACAGCTTGATAAAAAAGTAGCCATGCGCGATGCGTTTGGCGAAACATTGCTGCAATTTACGAAGGACGATCCGCGAGTGTACGCAGTCGATGGCGACCTGGCGACCTCCACCAAGCTGGATAAAGTAGCGGAGGGGAATCCGGCCAAATTTTTGCAGATGGGCATCGCCGAGCAGAACATGCTCGGAGTCGCTTCCGGTCTGGCAACAGTCGGCTTGCAGCCGTGGGTGTGCACGTTTGCCGCTTTTATTGTGAAACGCTCTCTGGACCAGATCGCCGTGGCGATTGCCCAGCCGAAGCTGGACGTGAAAATGATCGGGGCCTACAGCGGCTTGCTGACCGGATGCACGGGAAAAACGCATCAAGGTCTGGAAGATATCGCGATCATGCGCAGCCTGGCCAACATGGTCGTCCTGGCTCCGGCGGACGCGGTCGAAGTGAAAAAGGTGATGGAGTTCGCCCGCGACTACCACGGTCCCGTGTACATTCGGCTGGCGCGCGACCCGCTGCCGACCCTTTTTGCGGAAGAAACGCACACGTTTGCGCTCGGCAAAGGCATCAAGTTGATCGCAGGACAGGATGTGACGATCATTTCAACCGGGACGCAAACAGGCCGCGCCGTTCAGGCTGCGAACCTGCTGCGCGCGGAAGGCATTCAGGCGGGTGGGAAGAGTGGACAGGGATGAAATTCCCCGAGTCCGGCACGTACATTATTCCGGATGCGCTCGTTCCGGTGCGCATCGAAGTGGAAAAGGACGAGGTCGTGTACGTGGAACCGAATGTGTGGATGCAGCATTTTCTGTAAAAGCCAGTGTGCATAGCTGGAAGCTGTTGTTTTCTTAGATGAGAAGAGCCGTTATTTGTGCGGCTCTTCTTTTGCATTCTACGATTTGTCTGAAAAGAATGATAAAATTCACTCGACAAATGGAAAAAGACTTTCTACACTGGTTCCGGCAAGGTAAATAATGGCGACATCTTTTATGCCGACTTGGGGATGAACTACAATCCGGAACTGGCATATGCTCATCCGGTTGTTGTATTGGAAGAAGTGGGAGCTCTCGTGAGGACGATTAGTGAAGGTCGGTTATTAGATAAAAAAGGAGGATTGCATGACATTTCAAATCCCCGCTCCTTATTTGTTGAGATGAGCCTTTTGCATAAATCTAAACCCTTGAGCAACAAGGTTTTCTGAGCATAAAAAAAGGACTTCACCCCGACCTGGA